>CAYRFY010000154.1:0-12982 GCA_964423635.1 uncultured Armatimonadia bacterium
CTCTGCCTGGTTCTGATGGGCTTCGGCCTTACCGGCGCCGCCTGGACCCAGGGCGTCACCTTCACCACCCCCAATCTAACCTGGACAATCGACAATGAGGGACACACCACCGCTTTGCTGGACGGAGCGGGCGTCGACCTCAATGTGCCCTTCGCCCAGCCGATGTTCAGGCTCCAGACCGAGGCGGGCCTGTTCGCGCCCGAGAGCGTCCTGCTGGAGGGCGACCGCCTTCAGGTGCGGTTCTCTTCTGGAACTGGAGACGGCGGGCCCGTGGATCAGTCTCCGGCTGGGTGAGCTGCATCTGCCCAAGGAGGGCGCGGTGGCGGGACTGCTCAACGCCTGGCGGGGTCCGCAGGCCGATGTCGCGCTGATGGGGCTCAGCCCGGCGGTGCGCGTGTCCTCGGACGCCCGGGGGCGTGTGAGCGTCTCCGAGGGCGTGACGGCCTACGCCTCGTTCTCGGAGGAAGCCAAGGCGGGGAAGGGGGCGGCCCGACTCGTGGCGCGCAATGCCTCGGACAAGGTCGGCCACGCCTGCTGGTACAAGACCTTCGACCGGCCCCTGGACATCCGGGGGCACCGGGGCATCGGCGCCTGGGTGCGTGGAGACGGCAAGGGGGAGCTGCTGAAGATCCAGCTCAATGACGGGTCCTCCGAGACCGGGCACTGGCGGGACTACTACATCACCATCGACTTCACCGGCTGGGAGTATTGCGAGCTGCCTCTGCCCGAGGGCGAGGCTATCGACTACAGCCACATCACCGCCTGCAATCTGTACTACAACGGCCTGCGGCCCGGTAGCGAGGTGGAGTGTCTGGTCGATGATATCCGGGCCCTGCGGGAGCTCACCGGTGGCCCCAGCGTGCGCGAAGACGACTGGGTCCTGGCGGATTTCGAGGACCCCAACACGTACTACTTCGAGCTCCCGGTATCCTCCCTGCGGGCCGAGTGCCTGGCCCAGTACGGTACCGAGGGCGCCGGGGTGGCGGTGAGCGTGTGCCCGGCGGGGCAGCTAGCGCAGGCCATCGAGGAGGTCGAGGCCGTGGCCGGGCTTCCCAGCCCTCGTTTCAACGGCCACTGGAGCAAGACCTCGCCGGACGTGGAGCGCTCGTACCTGTTCATCAACGGCATGGGTGTGGACGACACGGAGCTGGTGATCGACTTCGCCCGCAAGTGCGGGTTCTCGACGATCATGATCGGTAGCGGCACCTGGACCCATTCCGAGGGCCATTTCCCCATTAGCGAGCACTACTTCCCCAATGGGATCTCGGATCTGAAGTGGACGATGGACAGGTTCCGCGAGGCGGGCTTCCGGCCGGGCCTGCACTTTCTTGGCCCCTCCATCCACTCCACCGACGCCTACGTCACCCCGGTGCCGGACCGGCGCCTGGTGCAGGACTTCTTCACCACCCTGGCCGCGGACATCGACGAGACCGCGGACACGATCCCCAGCATCGCTGCACCGGTGGACTTCCCCGAGACCGAAGGCGGATACATGGGCAATTCCTCGATCCTGCGCATCGGCAATGAGCTCATCCGGTATGGGGCCACCTCGCTGGAGGACCCGGTGGGCTTCGTGCGCTGCGAGCGCGGCTATCTAGGGACGACGGCCTCGGCCCACAGTCAGGGCGAGCAGATCGCGCATGTGAAGCGCTCGTACAACTACTTCCTGCACGACATGGACACCGACATGACCGCGGAGGTGGCGGCCCGGCTGGCCGGGATCGCCAACGAGGTCGGCGCCGGGATGCTCTACTTCGACGGCTCCGAGGCCCTCCAGGGACCGCACTGGCACTACAACGCCAAGCTCCATCAGGTCTTCTACGAGGCCCTGGGGCGCGACGATATGCTGCTGCAGGCCAGTAGCTGCTCCCATTACTCCTACCACATTTTGGCCCGGCAGGCCTCGGCCGACGGCTTCGCCGACTGGAAGGCCTATCTGGATCAGCGCCTGCCCTCCTTCATCTGGATGGAGAACAACCTCCTGCCCCTGGACCTGGGCTGGTACGGCATCTACCGGCCGGACATCACCCCCGATCAGGTGGAGTACGTCTGCCAGAAGGCCCTGGGCTACGACTGCTCGGTGAGCATCCAGATCAACCCGCAGATGATCCGGAACCACCCGCGGATCGAGGACATCATCCGCATCATCCGCAGGTACGAGGACATCCGGCTCTCCGGGGGCGTTCCGGACGAGCTGCGGGCCGAACTGCGCAAGCCGGGAGTGGAGTTCCTCCTCGACCAGGACGAGAACGAGTCGCGTCTGCGCCGGGCGGTCTGGAGCCACGAGCTGGCCGTCGACCCCGAGGGGCCGGCGGAGGTGCCGCTACAGGTCGATCCCGCTCTGGGCACGGCCTCGCTGGGGCTGGAGTTCCGGGCCTGCCGGCAGATCGCCCCCGGCCCGGAGTACCATGACCCGGACATCTGGATGCTCGAGGACTTCGAGGACCTCACCCCATACGGAGCCAGGGGCGGAGAGTTGGCCCGGCAGCAGATCAAGGACAATGAGGCGGGCAATACCAGCGAGGGTGTGACGCAGAGCTTCGAGACCATCGAGGAGGGGGCCAAAGTCGGGACGCGCTGCGGGCGCTACACGGCCACCAGCAGCCGCACCGATGATGGGGGCTGGGCCGCGGTTGGGCGCAAGTTCGACCCGCCCCTGGACCTGAGAGAGCACACGGCCCTGGGGCTGTGGCTGCACGGCGATGAGAGCGGCGCCAGGTTCAAGGTGCAGCTTCGCGACGCTCGGGGCATGGCCCAGGACTACTACATCCCGGTGAACTTCAGCGGCTGGCGCTACATCGTGCTGGAGCGTCCAGAGAAGCCCACGCCGCACGACATCGAATACCACGACATCAGCTACCTGAGTCTGTATTACAACGGTATCCCGGCGGGGAAGACCTGTACCGTGCTGGTGGATGGCATCAAGGCTCTGCGGCGTGTGGCGGAGGTGACCACCCCGCTGCCGCGGCTCGCGGTGGACGGGGAAGAGTTGTCCTTCGACGCGCGGCTGGGCACGGACGACGTGCTGGTCTACCGCGGCGGCGACCGGGCAACCATCCGGCGTTCCGGGAAGCCCTCCGAGGAAGTCGCGGTTACCGGGACTGCGGGGCCACTGCCAACGGGAGAGGCGGCGCTACGGCTGGAGCGGGATCCGCAGGACGCCCAGTCACTGGAGCTGATGCTCAAGACGGTGGTGGTGTACGAGAAGTGATTGGCAACAGTCGTGTGGTCCCGCGATGCGGGAGCCATTGGAAGGCCCGCCCGGCGGGACCGCCGGGCGGTCCTGTGGGCCTGACAGCGAGGGATGACGGCTACGACGGCCAAGGGAGAACGCCAAACACATACTCGGGGCAGTGCACGCCCTGCGGGAGCACGGCATCCAACCCCGGGTCGCGTGCTTTCCATTGCGCTCTTGAAGGGACGCGGCCCCGGGCGGCTCAGTCCGGCCGGGGCCGGTCGGCACCAACGGCGTAGACACCCACAGGCTCTGCGCGATGTTTGACGGTCACCTCTCCCATGGGCACGGTCGGTACTGCGCCGGCGAGGGCTTCGGCGGTGGCCTCGGCGATCAGTACCTCCGCCCCGTTCTCGGACGCCAACTGCTGGAGTCTCGCGGCCACGTTGACGGCGTCCCCGATGACCGTGTACTCCATCCGCCGCACGTCGCCGACGTTGCCGGCGATGGCATCGCCCGTGGCGACGCCCACCGCCAGCGAAGCCGTGAGCAGCCCCCGGGTCCGGCGTTCCGCGGTCAGGGCGTCGGTGCGGGCGCCGATCTCGATGGCTGCGTAGACCGCGCTGAGGGCGTCATCAGGGTGCTCGACGGGTGCGCCCCAGACGGCCATGACGGCATCGCCGATGAACTTGTCCAAAGTGCCGCCGTGCTTGAACACGACGCTGACGATCACCGCGAAGTACGCGTTGATGAGGCCGACGACCGCGGCGGGCTCACGGGCCTCGGCGAGCAAGCCGAAGCCTCGGATGTCCACGAACATGACGGTGACGCGGCGGCGGTGCCCACCCAGTGTGGGGGTGCCTTCCTTGAGTACTTCGGCCGCAACCTGTGGACTGACGTAGCGCCCGAGGTTGCGCTCGACCTCGGAGCGTTTCGCCTCGACGAAGGTGTGCGAGAGCTGAAGGGCAAGCACCCCGCCGGTCAGCACGGCCAGCGCCATCTGCCCTACCGGCAATACGACCTGCCACGCCAGCGCGGTCCACAGGTTCGTCGCGGCAAGGCCGGCACCAATGCCCACAAGCAGCGCGGCCGCCGGCAAGGGACGGAATACGTATCCGACGCTCCCCGCCACCAGCACCGACAGTGCCACGAGCAGGGCCGCCGGGGCGTGTCCCAGCGGGTGTGGCAGGTACAGCCCCGGCACCGGGCGGCCCTGTTGCACCAGCACGCGGCAGAACAGCGTGTTGGCGCCCCAGTAGGCCACCGAGAGCCGTGAGACGCGGTCATACTCCTGGCCGTAGACCCCCATCAGGACGACCCGCCCACGACAGAACTGCTCCCACGTGGTGTCGAATGACACGCGTGGGCTGTGTCTGCCCAGTTCCCAGAATGCGTACGGATCGCGCACGACGAGTTCCGTGCTCGCCAGCGGGTGCGGGGTGCGCCCGACGACGAACGACCCGTCGGACAGGAGGGGGATCTCCGCGTTGCCCAGTCGGAGGCGATCCTTACGCTGGGTGCGCACCAGCTCCGGGGGGATGTGAGCCAACTCAGAGGCCAACAAGACCACCGCTCCGAGTTCGCGGCGACCGTCGGCTGCGACCGTGGCAGACAGCAGCCGATACTCCACCGTGGGGTCATCGATCCTGAGGTGGCCCAAGCGCGGCCCTCGGAGCTGCTGCAGGCGCCGGGCCACCTCGGCGTCCTCGGACGCATAGGCCACCACAGCGGGGTAGGCGCCGGCCAGCAGCATCTCGAGCCCGGTCTCCACAGGTGGGACCTGTTCGGCCGCTGTGTGAGGCAGGCGGCACTCGGGCAAGTCGCCAACCGGGTCAGCTTCCGGGGAGGGCGGGGCGATGAGCACTCCCACCGCCCCCGACTCCCGGGCGCGGTTGGCGAACCAGAGGGCCAGCTCAAGCGGGACGCTCCGGCAGCGGAAGTCAATGACAGCCACCTCCGGCAGGACCTGCGGCGCTGTGGGAGGTCTCACCCTTGCCAGCATCTCGCGGGGTGGCCGCTCCAGACCGACCAGCGCTCCCGTAGCCGTCAGGCTTGCCAGCACCAGGGCCACGGCGGCACTGCCCACCAGACTGACGCCCCACCCGAACCGCACCGGCGTCAGACGGGACGGAGAGGGGCGCAGTCGGCGCCGTCCGGCGCTGAGGCGCCACAGCAGGAGCCCCGAGAGCAGCAGGAGCGCCCACAGGAGCATCGCGGTCACCGCGGCGCCCCTGCGCAGATCGTCCGGGGACAACAGATGCCACATGCCAATATCACCTGGCGCTCCGCCGGCGCTTGCCGACAGCCGATGCGCCCGCCGGCACGCGTTGCGGATCGTCTCTGCTCGATGCGGCGGCGGGGAGACGTCGCGCCCCGACCCGGCATCGGAGGTGTGTCCGCCCAGTTGCCGCGAACGGTGCAGACGCGCCGTCGCTTTGTCCGTCAGTACCCCTCCACCGGCCCATTGAGCGTGTCGTCAACGGCACCTTGGAGCCTGGGGGCCTGATCGCACATGCGGACCGCCGGCCAGTGGTCCGACTTGGCGCTGAAGGCGACGCTGCCCGGTTCGCGGACGGCCCGGCCCCGCTCCCGCAGGCCCTGGAGGACGCCGTTGAGGCAGAAATGGCGGCGTCGGCGGCGGTTTCCCCCTGCCGCAGGACGCGCAGTCCTGCATGGATCGCCGTCGGCCCTGAGGTGCCGCCGACCATCGCGGCATCGGCACGGCAGAGCGGATGGGGGTGGCCGTGCACCAGCCCCAGTGCGGCATACCGCTCTCTCGCGTGCACGGACCAGGAGGCCGGCGACAGGGCGTCCTCGGCCCCGTGGCAGCTACGGCAACAGACCAACATAAGGGCGGCGGTGCCAACTCCTGCCTGCCGGCGTGCCAGCGACCCCATGCCCATTGCCGTCTCCTGCGCCCCGGCCGGACCTGCGCGACCACGTCCGCGTCATCCGGCGCCGGTCCAATCGGGCCTCCCCGTCGCCTACGGACGCCTTGCAGGCCGCTGCGAATGTGGCTTCGGCAGGTGGGCGGGCCGTGCGTGTGAGCAGACGTGATGTGCGGCGGGGGAAAGAGGCGGTTCGGCTGTGGCCCAAGGCGAGACCGCCGCAGCCGGGAGCTGTGGCGGTCTCGATGCGGTAGAGGCCCCACGCCTTCAAGCCTGTCGTGCCAGTATCTCCTCCACCATCGCCGCGTTCTCCTCCACCATGTTGTCGTTGTCCCCGCGGTGCATCCCCACGTTCACCACATCCCCGGGTTTGATGCTCTCGAAGGCGTACTCGAAGGACAACAAAGGATCGATGCGGCCGGCGCCCATGATCTTGTAGGCGATGCAGGGCTTGGCGATACGCTGCACGCAGGCGGCCGCCCTGAACACGTCGGCCAGGCGGAAACGGTGGCCCTGGCCGGCGTGGAGGCTGCCACAATTGAAGAAGCAGACCACATGGAAGTCCACCAGATCGAGACTATCCACCCAGTCGTGCACCTCGGGGGCGTGCCCCGCCACACCGATCGGCAGGTTCAGCGACCGGGCGTGTGCCACCCAGGAGCGCAGCGTCTGGTCGTCCCGCTCGGCATAGCACTTATCCACCAGGCCACCATGGAAGTACGCCGCGCCGGCGCCGATTGCCACGGCGTCATCCAGGGATTCGATCATGCTCGGGTGGCTGCCGACGGCAAGCTGACCGATCCACTTGAGCTTGCCGCCCTCGGCCAGGTACCGCCGCACGGTGTCGATCACGTGCGGGGTCTCGTTATTGGTGATCATCGTGGTGATGCCCACGGCCTCGGCGCGGGCCCAGGTCTCCAGGATCCGCTCCGGCGTGTACCAGGTCTTCATCTCCATGTCGCGCTCGGGGTTCTGGTGGCTGAACCCGCCAAATGGGTTGGCGCCGATGATGAGTCTCGAGACGTCAAGCCCGCAGAAGTCCACGGTCGGAAGCATGGGCAGGTCTCCGGTTGTCGGTAGTTGTGGTCATGCGGAAACTGCGACACCAGATTACGCATCTCCGAGTGGGACGTCAATACCCGCGAACGGCGGGGGAGAGGGGGCGGCCCTTCACAGACCCCGTCGTTCCCCGCCGTTCCCTACCGTTCTCCGTGGCAGGATGTTGCCGCCGGCCCCCCTCGCGTGTCGGCTCTCACCTTCCCGGCAGTGATTCCGGCCCCACGTCCGCCGGGTCGCCCAGGCAGAAGAGCACCACACGGATGCCCGGGCTCGCCTTCACCCCGGTGTCCGGGTCATCGAAGGGGGACATACCGTCCGCCACGTAGACGATCCCGTCGGCGCAGGCGATACCGCGCGGGTCATTTGTATAGGGGATGTGCCAGGCCTCCACGGGGTCTCCGGTGGTCGGGTCGATGGCCAGGATAAGCGAGAACTGGGTATGCACCCGCTTGCCGGCATAGGCCGCCAGGGTTACCAGCAGGCGCTCACCGTCACTGCCCACGCCGGCGAGGTGGCCGCCGAAGCCCTCGGGCACGTAGCTCACGGGGAAGCCGGGGAGGGGCTTGCGCTCCTTGTCCAGGGCGGTGAGGAGCTTGCTGCCGTGGGCGAAGTAGAGCGTGCCGTTGAGCCACTCAACGCCCTCGGGATAGTGGGCGATCTGCGAAGCGCTTTCGTGGGCGAGGACCGCGCCGAGGCTGTCGGGGCGACGGTCCAGCGTGAACAGGGTGTCGCCGTCGTCGGCGGCCAGCAGCAGGGCCGGGGTGCCGTCGTGGTCGTAGAGACTGAGCCCCTCGGGGCCCTTGGCCTCCATCTCGCCGCCGGGCAAGGGTTTGGCCGGGATGGTGCGTACGACCCGCGAGGTCTTGCGGTCCACCACATGGACCCCCGGGAAGTCATCGTCGGCCAGGTAGATATGCGACCCATCCACCGTCACGCCCTCGAGGTCTCTGGCCACGGTGCCATCCAGGGACGGCTGCATGGAGATGGTGCCCACCGGCAGGGGCGCTTGCAGCGGCAGTGTGACCTCTTCGGAGACCTCGCCGCGGACCACGCGGATCTTGACCTGCTCCGCCGTGGGCTGAGCGCGCTGCATCTCCGGCAAGTGGTTCTTGCTCACCGGCCCGGTCCCGTTGTCGGCGAAACTGTTGGTGCCCCAGAGGGTCGTGCAGCGGCTGCGGTCGTCGTTCTGGGCTTCTTCCTCCTCCGCGTGCACGAAGCCGACGCCGAATCTTCGGTTCCCATCGAAGCGGTTGCCGCCCAGGATGAGCGTGTTTCGGGCCTCCTCCCGTGTTGTGTTGATGACCTCCAGACCGTCCTCGCCATTGCCGCTGAAGACGCAGTCGGAGAAGACCGCCTGGGTCCAGGTGGCGATCCGGATCTCCACACCGTCATCTCCATTGGCGGAGAAGCGGCAACCTAGGCACGTCACGGCGGCGTCGCCGTCGTAGTCCAGGCCGTCATCGCGGTTGCCCACAAAACGGGAGTTGACCATCAGCCCCTGGTTGCCCTCAAGGTCGACGCCATCTCCGTTGGCGGTGACGAGGCAGTCGCGCATGTTGGTGACGGTTGCCGTCGACGGTTCGTAGCCGATGCCGTCCTCGGCCGCTCCGCGGATCGTGCAGCCCGAGAGCGTCAGGTGGCTGCCGGCCTCCTGGTAGAGGCAGGTTTCCGGCGCGGAAACGCACAGGTCACGCAGCGCCACTTTGGCCGCCACGGTAATGGCAATCCTCGCGCCGCGCAGCTCGGTCGTCTCCGCGCCCGCGCCGACGATGTTCACAGGACTGTCGAGCACCACGTCTCCTGAATACTCACCCGCCGAAAGCGCGATGGTATCTCCGGGCTGAGCCGCCGCGAGCGCTGCGGCGAGATTCTCCTGCTCCCCCGCGACACGGATCGTGGCCGACCAGCCAGCGGCGGCCAGCAGGAACGCCGCCGTCAGTGACATGAGCCTTAGCATGAACAGGACCTCCCGGATGGTGCACTTTGACGGCCGGAGGGTGCGGCGTGGGTGCCACCGCTGCGCTTGCATGGCTGTCCCTACGCGATCCACGCGGGCGCAGGACGCGACGACCGTGAGGGGTGGCCCCAAGTGCTCCGCCGTGCGAAGCGCTGGGTCGCAACGATGTGGATATCGGGCCGCTCTCCCGTAGGGTGGGAACGATGGGCACGGCGGAGAGCCTCGTTGCCACTGCCCGGAGAGCGCTTCGTCGTCGGTCGTCGGCCGACCTCCGTCCGGACAGGCAACGAGCTCCTCCAGGCGCGGGCCCAAAGCCCGCCTTCGCCGAGAGTGTGATTCTGAGAGCGTTCGCTCCCGGAGGGAGCAGCTCTAAGAATCTCCTGCCATCAAATGAGATCCTTCGCTATCTCGCTGCGCGAGATTGACGCTCAGGATGACATTTCCACGGCAACCCCAGCTTTGCGGCCGGGCCTCTCGCACCGCGCAAGACGGCACCTCGTCTTCAGCCCGAGTTGTGGGCGCCGAACGGGGAAACCTGCGGCATGCGATGTTCCAAGCCGCTCACCGCCCCGAGTGACCGCCGGCCCTGGCGGGGAAGCCCCCTGAGCTACCGGCACGTGATCGGTTGGGCAGGGGGCGCGGCCTTGTTGCCGGCAGAGACCTGCTCTTTTTCCTGGTCCGCAAGCAGGTGTGATGGGCCGGAACATTGAAGTAATATTAGGCGTATTTCATCTTAGAGGAGGCACCCCAAGTGAGACGAGGCTTCACCCTGATCGAGCTACTGGTTGTGATCGCGATCATCGCGATCCTGGCGGCAATCCTGTTCCCGGTTTTCGCCAGAGCCCGTGAGAAGGCGCGGCAGTCAAGCTGCACCTCCAATGTCAAGCAGATTTGCCTGGCCGCCCAGATGTACGCCCAGGACTACGACGAGAGGTTCCCGTATTTCCTGACCAACCCGTCGCGGGGCAATGCGTGGTGGGTCGTCTACCAGCCGTATATCAAGAACCTGCAGATCTACCAGTGCCCCAGCGCGCCCAACAGCGGCTCCACCATCTACTGGGACATGTTCTACCCCTATCCGGGCTACGGCATGAACCACTACATCCAGTACAACACCAGTGGCGCCGGCGCGATGGCGGTGATCAAGCGTCCGGCCGAGATCGTGATCCACGCCGATTCGTGCCACGGCATGGGGGATGCGTGGCGCTTCGCCTGGCCTCAGGCGCCCGGAGGTTGGAGCAGCTCGCCGCGCAAGTGTGACGTCGCGGTACAGACACAGAATCCGGATTGGGCCCGGCATAACGGTGGCACGGTCCTGGGTTTCGTGGACGGTCATGTGAAGTGGATGGCCTCCAACTCGTTCTATGCCCAGCGCGCGACGATGTACAACAATCCCCACCTGTAGCGATCTGCGGCTCGTTGGTTCCACGGCGCCCGCCTCTTGGAGGCGGGCGCCGTGTTTTGAGTGGCCCCGGTCCGTGCCACGGGCACCGGGGCGCATTGTCATTGCATCTCATCTCACAAGCGCGTATCATAGCCCGGTTGTGCCATGATGTGGGAGGCAGTCAGATGTCGGAAACAGTCGCGAAAGCCGGGTGCGGGCCCCGGCCCGGTCGCTGGGATCAGACCCGCAAGCTCTTGCCGGGCATCATCATGTGTATCGCCGTGGCGGCCGTCGCCGGGTGGCTCGGGCATCGGGCGACGCTGTTCGGCGGCGCCGTGATCGCGATCCTGCTGGGGATCGTGGTCGGCAATTTGACCGGCGTCACCGCCCGGGAGAAGCCCGGTATCTCGTTTTGCAGCAAGAAGGTCCTGCAGGCGTCCATCATTGTCCTGGGGGGCGGCGTGAGCTTCTCCCAGGTGATGGACGTGGGGGGCCAGTCGGTGGTGGTGATGCTCAGCACGCTGGCGGCGGCGCTGCTGGTGGCCTATGGGGTCGGCAGGCTGTTGCAGGTGCCGCGCAACCTGATGCGGCTCATCGGTGTGGGGACCGGCATCTGTGGCGGGTCGGCCATCGCGGCCGTTGCGCCCATCGTGGAAGCCGATGACGATGAGATCGCGTTCTCCATCTCTACGGTGTTTCTGTTCAACGTGATCGCGGTGGTGTTGTTCCCGGCCCTGGGGCACCTGATGCAGATGAGCGATTCGGGCTTCGGTATCTGGGCCGGGACCGCCGTGAATGACACGTCGGCCGTGGTGGCCTCGGCCTACAGCTACAGCCAGGCCGCCGGCGACTATGCCACCATCACCAAGCTGGCGCGCACCACGATGATCGTCCCTGTGGCCCTGGCCTTCGCACTGCTGCTGGCCGGAGGCCGGCGGGCGGAGGGCGAGCCTCTGGCCGCCGGCGTGGTCCGTGTCTTCCCCTGGTTCGTCCTGGGGTTCGCCGCCATGGCGATGCTCAACACCTTCGGCGCCTGGGACGCTGCGGTGGCGAAGGTATTCAGCACCGTGGGCAAGGACTACCTGATGGTACTGGCGCTTGCCGGAGTGGGCCTGGGCACCGACCTGCGCAAGATCATGAGCACCGGATTTCGTCCGGTGCTGCTTGGCCTGGCGGTCTGGGCGGCCGTGGCTCTCACCAGTCTGGCGGTTCAGGCCGTGACGCGCATGCTGTAGCCGTTTCGCGCCCCGGCCGCCATCGGCCGTGGTGCGCTTGCCATCGCCATGGCCGGAGGTTACACTCGCCTTGTTGGCGAACACACCCATCGGCGCGGGTCCGCCGCGCCCCTAACGCTTCGGGAGGACCGACCCATGCCAAAGATCGCCTTTATCGGAGCAGGTAGCTTCGGGTTCACCAGGACCCTGGTCAAGGATATCCTGACGTTCCCGCTCCTGCAGGACGCAGAGCTGGCCCTGATGGACATTGACGCCGAACGACTGGAGTATAGCACCCGCGCGGTGCAGCGCATCGTGGATGAGGGCAACTATCCGGCGAAGGTCACGGCCACCATGGACCGTCGCGAGGCGCTGGATGGCGCCGATGCCGTGCTCATCACCATCCTCGCCGGCGGCGTGGATGTGTGGCGCTACGACATCGAGATCCCCAAGAAGTTCGGTGTCGACACCAACGTCGGCGACACCCGGGGCCCCTCGGGAATCTTCCGGGCCCTGCGCACCATTCCGGTCATGGTGAGCATCATCAAGGACATGGAAGAGCTGTGCCCCAAGGCCATCATGCTCAACTACACCAACCCCATGGCCATGCTGTGCCGCGCCATGCAAAGGGAGAGCAAGGTGGCGGTGAGCGGGCTTTGCCATAGCGTGCAGGGCACCGCCGGCATGTTGGCCAACTGGATCGGCGCGCCGATGTCGGAGGTCGACTATGTCTGCGCGGGCATCAACCACCTCTCGTGGTTCGTCAAGTTCCTGTGGAAGGGCGAGGACGCCTATCCGCTGATCCGCAAGGCCATGAAGAAGAAGGCCGTCTACGAGCATGAGAAGGTCCGCAACGAGATGTTCCTGGCTCTGGGGTACTATGTGACCGAGTCCAGCGGGCACAACTCGGAGTACAACTGGTGGTTCCGCAAGCGCCCGGATCTGATCGAGAAGTACTGCCTCGACGGTACCGGCTGGAACCCCGGTGAGTACGCGTACATTCTCAAGCACTATCGCGATCGGGAAAAGAGCTGGAAGAAGGACATCATCAAGTGGCTCGAGAACCCCGAGCCGCTGAACCTCGAGCGAGGCCACGAGTACGCCGCCTCCATCATCAACGCCTGGATGGGCGGCGAGACGTTCCAGTTCAACGGCAATGTCCCCAACACCGGGATCATCAGCAACCTGCCGGAGGACTGCTGCGTGGAGGTGCCCGTTTTGGCCACACGCGGCCGGCTGAACAAGATCCACGTGGGCGCTCTGCCTCCCACCGTCCAGCCGCTCACGGCCCTCACCGTCGCCTAC
>CAYRFY010000154.1:12992-13760 GCA_964423635.1 uncultured Armatimonadia bacterium
GGCAGGCGCTGAACCGGACCAACATCAACGTGCAGGAGCTGGCGGTCGAGGCCGCTCTGACAGGCAACCCCGAGCTGGTCTTCCAGGCCATCTGCTACGATCCGCTGACCTCCTCGGTACTCTCGCTGGAGGAGATCCGCAAGATGGTCCAGGCGATGCTGAAGAAGAACGAGCCGCACCTGCCGCAGTTCTCTACCATCAAGTGGTAGCACCGCGCGAGCGAGCATCAGCCAGCGAGAAGCAAGGGGGACGGCCCATCGCGGGCCGTCCCCTGTCGTTGCCGGCCAGGGACGGCGCGCCCGGCAGTACTGCGACGCTTCGTTGGGGCGCCGGAGCGGAGCGCCTTTCGAGCGGCATACCAGTCGACCACCACGGCGACCGTGGTCAATGCCGCCGGGCAGATCCTGACATCAGGCTACGTCCTGGCCATCGACTACGGCGCCGGAGGCTCCTGGGCGGGCAATGTGTACACCTCCTCCAGGGCCGGTACCTGGACGGTTCAGGTCACCTACGGTCCGCTGGCGGACACGACGCCACTGACGGTGAATCACGGGGCACCCACCAGTTTGGCCATCTCGCCCATCAATGCCACCATCACCACCGCCTCGAGCCGGACGTACACCGTGGAGGCCGCCGACGCCCAGGGCAACACCTGGACCCCGGATGCCGCCGAGGTGACGTGGACCACCGACGGTGCCGGGGCCTTCGCCGGAAACACCTACACCCCGGACGCCGCCGATGAGGGCGCCACTGTGGACAACTACGCCA
>CAYRFY010000155.1:0-13753 GCA_964423635.1 uncultured Armatimonadia bacterium
TCTGGGGTTCACCCACTGGATGGCCCACTACTTCACCGGCAATCGGCCGGAGATCACCGACCGCAAGACCGGAAAGACCGTAGCCCTGGGCTACGAGTTCGGGAGCCCGCAGCATCTCGACGCCCTGGGCCATTTCCTGCGCGCCGCCGCCGATCACCTCAAGCAGCGCGGCGAGTTCCAGTATTGCTACATCCAGCCCTGGGACGAGCCGCATGGCGAGGGCCTCGCCAAGTCGTACCAGATTCTCAAGGGCATCAAGGAGCGGGTGCCCGACATCCCCCGCCTCATGGATGCCATCTACCCCGACGCGCATGAGGGCAAGATGGAGAGCGTGGTGAACCTGTGGTGCCCCCTATCGCCCCAGGTAGAGGGCGGCCGCTTCGATGCCATGCGCGACCGAGGTGACACCATCTGGTGGTACGTGTGCTGTGGCCCCCGGGATCCCTACGCGAACCTGTTCACCAACTGGAAGGTCGCCGAGATGCGGGCGCTGTTTTGGCAGACCTGGCAATACAGGATCACCGGGGTCCTGTACTGGGGCCTCAACTACTGGTTGTCGTGGGGCGCCGAAATGCCCCCCGTCCACAAGCGCTTCCCCAATGGCCCATGGGTCTCGTCCACGACCAACGAGGGTTCCAACCACATGGGTGACGGGTATTTCATCTACCCCGGCCCGGCGGTGAACAAGCCCCTGAGCTCCCTGCGGCTGGAGACCATCCGCGACGGGATCGAGGACTACGAGCTTCTTTACCGGCTCGATGAGCTGGTCCGGGCCAACCCGGAGGCGGATGCCGAGGCGGTGGCGTTGGCGCAGGAGGTCTTGAAGGTCCGGCCGCAGGTCTCGCAGAACCTGCGGCAGTTCGACCGCGACGGCACGGCGATGGACGCCGAGCGCGAGCTCATCGCCCGGCTGATCTCGCGGCTTGACAAGTAGCAACGAGGGACAGCGACAAACGACAAACGAAAAGCGGCCAACGCCGCGGGGCTCCGCCCCTGCACCCTGCCGGGGCCACAGGCCCCAGACCCCGTATGCTGTGTAGCCGGCGACGTCTCCCACGCCCCCGGCGACATACTGGAGGAAACCTGACATGATCAAGATCGGCATGGTATCGGCGGCGACGTATGGCTACATGGGCGCACCCCGGACGCCGGGCTCGTTCCACGGCACGGCGTTCTCCTCGGCGTACAACGGCTATGACCCCGAGAAGGCCAAACAGTACGAATGGACCTTCGCCGCCGCCGGCCGCGCCCTGGAGGGTGCCACGGTGGCAAAGGTCTGGGACCCGCACAAGGAGTGGGCCCAGAGACTGGCCGACGTGTGCAGCATCCCCCTGGTCTGCGACACGCCGGACGAATGCGCTGAGGGTGTGGATGCCGTAGTCATCGTGGACGACGGCTCCGGCGAGCAGGCGGACTATGCCGTCACCCCTCTCACCCGGGGCATCCCTACTTTCATCGACAAGCCGATCGCGATGACGGCCAGGCGGGCCAAGGAGATCGTCGACCTGGCCAAGAAGCACGATACCCCGCTGATGTCCGCAAGCTCGCTGCGCTATGTACCGGACATCCTGAAGCTGGCCGAGGAGGTCAAGACTCTCGGCGACATCCACCTGGCAACCAGCATCTGCGGCAATGAGCTGGTCTACTACGGAATCCACGCACTGGAGACGGCCTACGCGGTTCTGGGGCCTGGAGCGGTATCGTGCCAGAACGTGGGCCAGCCGGGGCGGAACATCGTCCGCGTGCGATTCGCCGACGGCCGCGATCTCGTGCTCATGGTGGGCGAGCGCGACTACATGCAGGCCGGCTATCAGATCAACGTCTACGGCAAGGGCGGCTGGCGCTCGGTGCAGCCCGACCTCACCGACCTGTACGTCTACCTGCAGCAGGAGTTCCTGAACATGGTGAACTCCGGCGCCAGGTACGCGGTGCCCCTGGACGAGATCGTCGAGGTCATCGCGGTCTTGGAGGCGGGTAAGAGAAGCCTGGCCGAGGGGCGAGAGGTGATGGTGGCGGAGGTGTTGGAGTAGGGGAGGAGACAGGAAAGCGGGCGTCGCGCCCGCAGGGTAGGCGGGCGCGACGCCCGGGCGGGCCGCGTAGTACATCGCGGCGGCACGGTGGCGGCGACACGCGAGCGGGTGCGTCACCCACAGGACCGCGGCGGGACGTTGGCGACACGCGAGCGGGTGCGTCATCCCGCAGACCGCGGCGGGGCGTTGGCGACACGCGAGCGGGTGCGTCACCCACAGGACCGCGGCGGGGCGTTGGAGGCACGCGAGCGGGTGCGTCACCCACAGGACCGCGGCGGGCTGACGGCCGCCGATTCGTCGCACCACAATGCGCTCGGCGCCGCCGTACGCCGTATGCCGTCCGGTCCGCAGGACCGGTGGCGCCCAAAGGGCGCCTCTAGCGGCGGCCGTAAGCAGACCGCGGCGGGCTGACGGCCGCCGCTAGAGTCCGCGCTTCGCGCGGCCACCGGTCCTACGGACCGGACGTCAACGTCAACGTCAACGTCAACGTCGACGTCGACGACAATGACAACGACAACGACAACGTCTGCGTCAACGTCCGCTCCCGGACCGCCACAGTCCAGCGATAGCGTGGAGGGATACGCGTGTCCCGGCAAAGCAACGTCGAGGTCTACCTTCACTTCGTGTGGGCCACCCATGGCCGAGAGCACATCATCGAGGGTGAGCTGAAGCGACCTGCGTACCGGTGCATCGCGAGTGTTGCCCGCAGCATAGGATGCACCCTCCTCGCGCTAGGAGGAGTAGCCGACCACGTGCACCTGCTGGTGCGGGTACCCTCGACGATTGCCATATGCGACATTGCGCGGCGCGTCAAGTCCAACTCGTCGCGCCTCATCCGCGACAACGTGAGTGGACATGGTGGGTTCGCATGGCAAGGCGGCTACGGGGTCTTCTCGCTGGGGCGCGAACAGGTTGGGGCTGTGAAGGCCTACGTGAACGGTCAAGCGAAGCACCACGCGACGGGCAGTGTATGGCCGGACTGGGAAGAGACTGGCAGAGAAGACGAGGATGCAGATGATGGATAGTGCACTGCTGCGAGCGGTGCCGTATGCCGTATGCCGTATGCCGTCCGGTCCGCAGGACCGGTGGCGCCCAAAGGGCGCCTCTAGCGGCGGCCGTAAGCCCGCCGATTCCTCGCACCACAATGCCCCCGGCCCAGCCGTTGCCCTTCCGCCGTTGCCTTTGTTGTTCGGAAGCCGCCGCCCCTACTCCCACCCCAGCGGCTCGATGCCGTCCTCCTTCAGCTTGAACCGCAGGGCGCGGATCGCGCTGCCGCCGCCTTCCTCGTAATAGATGGCCAGGATCGTGCCATCGACCAGCTCCACGGTCGCGGGGTACGCCCCGCCTACCGTGTCCAGCACATACGGGCCCTGCCAGGTCTTGCACTCATCCCGGCTAACGTGCAGCGCCGTGGCGGGCACGCGGTGCGTCATGAGGATCTCGCCCGTGCTCAGACGGGTGAAGTGCGGGGCGTGGCCCACGAACCCGATGTCCTGCACCGGCGTCCACGTCAGGCCCAGGTCCGGGCTGGTGGAGGTGTGCATGTTCACCTTGCTGCTGCGCAGCGCCGCGTAAAGCGTGCCGTCTTGAAGCAGGATTACGTCTGTCTCGGCATCCAGGTACAGATTGGCCTCGCGGCCGATGTCGATGGGTTTGCTCCAGGTCTTGCCGTTGTCGGTAGAGCGGATGACCCCACCCCACTCGATGCCGCCCGAGCCGGCGTACACGCCCTGGATCAGCGTGCCGTCGGGCATCTGGCGCACCGGAGCCGAACAGGCGTAGCTCTCGGCCACCATGCGCGCTTCGGTCTCCCATGTCTTGCCGCCGTCTGTGGAGAACACCATCTGTGTCCCCAGCAGGTCCCAGTTGGCGCCCTCCCTCTTGCTGGGCCGCAAGGAGAAGAAGCTGCAGATCATGGTCCCGTCCTCAAGCTGAGCGATGTGGGGGTCGCGATTGTCGTCGTCGTCGTCAAACAGGATCGCGGGCTCGCTCCACGTACGCCCCTCATCGGCCGACTGGACATAGCAGATGCGGCCGCCCTTGGGCCACTCCTCGTTGGGCATCGACACGTGCCCGTACCCGGCGTAGAAGACAACGAAGATATCGCCGTTGTCCAGGCGACAGGCATCGGGGAAGGCCTGGTACGGTCCCGCGGCCTCTCCGCGGGATATGCGGCGATGCGGCGGCTCCTGCTCGGCCAGCGGCTGCTCCATCGGTACCGTCTCTCCCTGAACCGTGATGTTGCGGAAGGTCACTCGGCCCTGGCTGCTGCCCAGGCCGATGCGCCCGGCGGAGATCGTGGCGTCGGTGACACCGAGCACGTCCTGTCCGTCGAGTGCAATGTCAATCTGTGGCCCCGTGCAGCGAATGGTCGCCGTGTGCCAGGTGTCATCCGACAGGCCGCAGGCCTTGCGGCCCAGCTCCTGCCAAGTGTTCTGAGGCGTTGAGCGCACCAGGATCACCTGGCGGTTCCTCGTGTCCAGGTGGACCCAGTAGTACGTCATGGTCCCGGTGGCCTTGAACACGAGTGCCGCGGCGCGCACCCCATCGCCCTCCGGGGCCACGAAGAACTCGACATTCAAGGTCATGTCGGTGAAAGCCGCCTCCTTGAGGATGGCGCAGCTTCCGCCGTCGGTGCTGCTCTGCTCGATGGTCCCGTCGCCCAGCTTCCACTCACCCCGGGCGAAGCGCCATTGGTCCTCGGCGTCTGGCGACAACGGTGCGCTGAACTCCTGTGCGCAGGATAGACCGGCGAGCAATAGTACGAGTGCGGCGATGCAAATGGGCTTCATCACATGGCCTCCGTGATCGGACAGTCGTGTATCGGCGCATACGGCGCCGGGGCCTTGGGGCGGGCCGAGGGCCTCGCCCTCATCCGCGGCCGCCGCGCGGCCTACTCGATCCTGTCATAGCTACGAAGCGCAAGCAGTCTGCGCAGTGTCAAGACGCCCTGCCACTCGCGCCGGGCCCGCGACCACGCCTCCGGATACCGGTCGCTCCAGTCCCAGTTCGGGTGCCACGAGCCGTCTTCATGCTGAGTGGCGATGTCGTGATCGAGGTTGACCTCGATGCGCGCGGTCATCGCGCGGGCGAACGGCGACTCGGGTGTGGGCGCCACGTCCAGTGGGCGCAGACCGTAGTCGGCCATGGCCGCGGACTCTCCTGCCGCCAGCCGCGTCACCTGCGGGGTGAGCTTGCCCAGCAGCTTGCCGCGTGTGGCGCGAGGCAGATTGCGGGCCTCGGCCAGACGCACGTAGCAAAGCAGCTCGTGCATCTCGATGTCGTCGCCCAGGGTGTCGAGGTGGCCGACCACGGCGGCGGTGAGGCTGTCGCGGAGGCCGACTCCTACACTCTCCTCGGCGTACTCCCACAAGTAGCCCAGCACCTCCGGCCGCGGGTTGCCCAGGTCGTGCTCTGTCGCTCCCTTCTGGCCGCCGTGATGCCACCACGGCGCCCGAGGCGCCCGGTTGGCTTCCGCCGGGATGATCGGCCAGGCACGGAGCTTCTTGTCATAGACACTCATCAGATAGCGCACCGCCCCCAGAGCCATGGGCTCGTCGGGGCCGGCGTCCAGGTCGTGCAGGACCTGCAGGGCGATGGTGGTGCACAAGACCGAGCTGTCCTCGCAACGCAGGTCGGGCTCCAGGGCCTTGCCGAACCCACCGTCGGGATTGCAGAAAGCCGCCAGGGCCTGGAGAACGGCCTCTGCCGCCGGCTGCTCGAAATGGTGTGAGAAAAGGGCTTGCTCCAGAGGTCGCGCCAGCGTGCGGACAAACCGGCTCGCCCTGTCAAAGCTGTCGACGGAGAGTTTCATCGCAGGCCTCTTGTACGGATGATCTGAACCCGACGCATGGGACGGCTTCCCCGGTCGCATCGGTAGACAACACGATGCACCGGGGGCAATGTCGCAGGAGAACTCGGGCGCGGCCAGCCGGGAAGCGTGGCCGCGCCCGGCGGACGGAACCCTACCCTCCCAGCCTCAGCAGCATGCCCTGCCCCGCCGCCAGCCACACCTGCTCCCCGGCGAAGGGCGTCACACGACCGGTGTAGGCGCTCACCACGCTGATTGCGCCGGCCGCCTTGGGGGTCAGGCCGAAGTGCGTGGAGCGATGGAGGTCCTTGTTCACCACCAGCACATACGGCTCCCCCTCCGGCCCCTCGAACTCGCCGGCCATCAGGTCGCCCCCGGAAAGAGCCGTCAGGTGCACGCTGGTGTCCAGCCCGCGGCACCCTTCCGGCACATTGGGGTGATGGAAAACGTTGACGCTCTTGAGCGTCACGTAGGTGGGCACCAGCTTTTGGATCTGAAGGTTGACGGAGCGCAGCATGTCCCAGGTGGCCGTCCGGTGGCCAAACTGGTCGATCGGAGCCAGACGGTAGTTGCCGATATGGGGCGCGAAGTAGGTGAAGTACGAGATGCCCCGGGCGCCGTAGGCCAGCGTGGTGTAGGCCTGGAAGCGCAGCCCGCCCTCTGTGGGCTCGGCGTAGTGAAAGTGCGCATTGGACAGGACGATGTTCCAAAACGGCAGGTCGTTTGCCAGCGCCGCTCTTCGCACGGACTCGAGATTGGCAAAGTACCCGCCCCGCAGGGAACCATCATCCATCAGGGCATAGTGGTCGTAGCTGATGAACCGTGGATTGACGGTGTCCACGAACCGCTCCAGGTACTCGTCGTACGTGGCCGCCCCCAACTGGGCCGGGGAAGCGTAGTTGGGGAACAGATTGATGTATGGCAGTGCCTGCGGGTCCGCCTTGGCGAAGGCCGCCGCCCACCTGCCCAACCCGGGAAAAGGCTGTGCCCCCGGCTCGTCCCGCAGATAGTAGCCGAACACGGCCGGATGCCCCTTGACCTTGGCCACGACCTCCTCCACGCGCCTGGTGATCTCCGCGTCGTCCAGCTCGGCTTCCGCATTGCCCACGTGGCACAGCCCGTCGCTGACGAGGGCCTTCAGCCCTGCGGCCTCCACGGCATCCAGCCCCTCGGGCGCCACGAAACCCGCCAGGTTGAACCCGCACTGCGCGATGCCCGCGAGCACCGCGGGGTCTGCAGAGGTCCCGCCCCACGGCATGATGACGAAGTCCTCCGGTGCCACCGGCACCTCCTGCGCCGGCAGTGTCGCGCAGACCAGCAAGACAAGTCCCAGCGTCGCGGCAAGTGAGTATTCGGCCATGATAACTCTCCTGAAAGGGTGTGTGTCGTCGCCCGCCGACCGCGTCGGGGCCGCAGGCTGTGGCGCCGGCGCAATGTGCGATGACAGGTCGATGCACCGCCGCCGGCCTCCATCCCACAGGCGGGACGGTCCCGAGCGGCGTCGGTCGTGCCTGCCTCCCCAGAGGTGCGGCCGAAAAGTCCACATTCGCGTGGCGGTGTCATTCTGAGAGCGTCCGCTCCCGGAGGGAGCAGCTCGAGGAATCTCCCGGGATATAGCGAGATCCTTCGCCCAAGCGTCGCAAGCCCGGGCTCGCGACGCCGACGCTCCAGGATGACATCTTCACGGCAGGCCCGACTCTTCGGCCGGACTTCTGGCACTACAACCTTACATGGGTTGAGGCGACTCAACGGCCGTCGGTGGGGCGGGTCCCGCCGAGCGGGCCTGGAAGACCGGCGGCGGCCTTCGGATGCGGCCCGCGCCGGCCTTCGGACGATCTCCGCCAGACACGGCCCACAGGTACGGTTGTACCACCAATCGCCCTGTCCGGGCGTCACCCGCGCCGCCCCACCCCGGCCCGCACCGCGAAGACCGCGGCCTGCGTGCGGTCCGAGGCGCCCAGCTTCAGCATGACGTTCTGCACGTGGGTCTTGATGGTGCTGGCCGCCACTCCGAGCACGTCGGCGATCTGGTGGTTGGTCAGCCCCTCCACCAGAAGTGCCAGCACCTCGCATTCTCGGGAGGTGAGCTTGCTCAGGTCTCCGGTGAGTGGCTCGGTGATCTCGCTTTGCTCTGTCCCCAGATGCTGGATGATCGTCGCCAGGTCGCAAGGAGAGATGAGCGCATCGCCGGTGACCACGCCACGGATGGATGCGGCGAGCTCCGCCGGCTCGAGGCTCTTGAGCAGGTACCCGGCGGCGCCGAAAGCGACGGCCTGCACCAGCCACGTCGGGTCATCATAGGCCGTGAGCATCACCACCGGGATCTGAGGGGATTCGCGTTTGATCTCGCGCAGTGCGGCGATCCCGTCCATGTCGGGCATGCGAATGTCCAAGAGCACCACGTCGGGCTCGAGGCGACGCGCCAACTCCACGGCCTCCGATCCCGTTGCGGCCTCGGCGGCCACGAGAATCTCGGTCCCGCTGAGCATCCGGCGCAGACCCTCGCGCACGATGGCGTGATCGTCGGCGATGAGGAGCCGGATCGTGTCGCACGGGCGGGGGTTCAATTCGTTGCCACCCCACACCACGGTCGCCTGCTAGCCCTGCGGCCCAATCTCACTTCCGCGCCCCCCTCTTCCCGCCCGACCTGCCGCCCTCTTTCCCGGAGACGCGATCGTTGCCGTCTCCGCCCTCTCCCGCGGATTTGGCGTCCTCCGGGAAGACCAGCAAGACACCCTCGTAGGCCTCGAGACGCAGCTCCACGACGGTGCCTGACGGATCGTCCTGCGCCTCAGCGGGCTCAACACTCCCCGTCCGGGGATCCCACAATTCCGGCCGGCCGCGCACCGACAACGTCACCCGCGGCTCGATCGCCTCTTCCCCGCAGTTGACGAGGAAGTAGATGTGGCGCCCCTGCTTGATCCGGTGCACATACAGCAGGTCCGGGCACTCGCCGCAGACGCTCAGGTCGTGGGCCACGAAGTAGGCCAGGGCATCCGCGACCCCTCGGGCCTCCTCCACCACCTCCACCCGCACGTGGCCTTTGAGCTCACCCGACAACGACCGCACCTTGTTGTCATCCCGCGCCTCGAGACCCATTGAGGGCAGGATGCCGTGGAACACCAGGGAGCCGCCGGAGCGCAGGAAGTCCGAGAGCTTGCGGTAGGTGGCGTACGGGATCACCTCGGTACGCGGCAGGACGACTGCACTGAAGGCCTCCCCGCGCAGCTTCAAAGTCCCGTTCTGAATCCTCGCCCCCTGGATCGCCGTGTCGTCCAGATAGTCGAAGTCGATCTGGTTCCACAGTAGTTGCCGCGAGACACCCTCAAAAGAGTCGTTCACCGCCGCCCCCGGAGCCGGGCAGCCCTCATAGGCCGTGGCGACGTCGGCGACGAAGCCGGCCCACGCCGTCTGGATCGGATAGTAGACCCCCACGTGGGCCACGTGGGCACCACCGGTGAGCATGTGCCCCAGGCGCGCGATGTGGTCGTTGAACTGCTTCATCACCTCCGGCGCCATCTCGTCCATACCGTAGTAGGAGGTGATCTCATTGACTCCCAGCACGTACTGGAAGTTGATGGTCCCGAACCGCTGCTCGTCGGTGCATTCCTGCCCCGACATGCGCTGCGAATGGCTCGAGGTCTCACTCATGCACCTCTGCGCCCCGCTCATGTGAGCCACCGAGCTGACGAACTTGGGAACGGGGATCTCACCGGCCCGGACCAGCGCCGTGGGGTTCGAAGACAGCATGTCGATACCGGGCTCGTGCAGGCGGCGCAGGTCGCGGTACAGATCGCCCTCAAATCCAACGTGCCAAAACAGGTGCTCCTCGGTGATGGCGTGGCCCGTCGCGGACAGATTGTGCGACCGACACCAGGACTGGAGCTGGCCGTAATACGCGGTCTCCACCAGCTCGGACACTACGTGCCAGAAGTCCACACGGGTGCGGGCCGACCGCGGACCGCAGTCGGCGTACAGGGCCGGCAGATACGGCCGCAGGTCGTAGCCCTTCTCCGCCTCGAAGGTCGACAAGAGTTCCGACGAGTAAGGCACCGCCGGCAGCAGGCCCTCTTCGGACTTGAGGTACATCGTCATCAGCGACGGCTCGTCGGTGAAGATGGCCTCCACTTCCTTGAGCCCCTCACCCAGCCGCTGAGCATAGGCCTCGTGAGTCACCTCGATGAACCGCGCCGTCGCCGCGGGGTCCAGGATGTTGATGTACGGGTAGTCATCGGAGTAGTTGCACACGATGTGGGTGCCCTCGCGCATCCTCCGCACGTGGTACGACAGCACCGCCCACCTCCCCTCCGCCTCGTGCTCCACGCAGGTGGCCTCCTCCATCACCTGTGCACCGAGGTCCACGGCACGGCGCAAGTCCAGGGCGTCATCCCGGTAGGGCACGGCCAGCACCGCGATGGGCGCGCCCTCGAGGCGCTCATCGGCGGGAAACTCGTGGACGACACGGCCCTCTCCCTCGGTCCCCGCCTGCACGAGGCCGCGGGTCTCCAGCTCCGGGTGATCGCGGAGCACGAGCGTGCCCGCCTTGCCGCTGGGATAGCCGCGCTCATCGTAGAGCCAGACCCGCAGCTCCCGCCGGCGGCAACCCTCGAACCCGAGCAGGAACTGCTCCCACTGCTCCTCGCTCTCAAGGTAGTCCTGGAACCCGACATTGCACACCACTCCGCCATAGCCACGCTCCACCAGGTTGTCCAGTAGCTCTTCAAGCGCATCGCCGGCCGGGAAGCCGTGGACGATCTGCAGCATGCGAAACTCCCGGGGCGGATTGTCAAAATCGCGACGCATCGAGACCTCCGAAGGGCACGGGTTGGCCGTTCATCAACCACAGTCGTCGAGGGAGCATTTCCGCATCGTCCGGCCCCTCACCTGCCCCGACCGGCGCTGCACGCGTGCCAATGCAGGGACGGAGTCTTGCCACCCCACCTGGACGGGACGGGCCGCGACGGATAGACCCAAGCGACGAACCTCACCGGGGGAGCCGCAGCCGCGCAGGCTCTCACCGGCTATCTGTGCGCCGGCGCTGCATCCGGGCGGGGGAGGATCGCGGAAGGGGAACGCGGGGGCGGGAGGGCCCAAAGTGAGGCGGTAAGGCGACACCGTTGCGAGCCCACCGGCAGGTGGCGCGCGGGCCACGCCCGGGAAAAGGCACGCCTTAGGCACCGACGATCCCGCTACTCTGCCGTCGAGGGCGCCGCGACCGTGGACGCCGTTCGGCTGCGGGCACATCGCGTGCCGAGGTTGCCGATCACGCGCAGGAGGCACGGCGAGAACACGACCAGCAGAAAGCCGACGAGCAGGCTCAACGGCAACAGGTACCTATCCCAGCGGTCACGCCACAGATCCTGCGCCGCCGTGGGGAGCGCATCGCCCAGCTCGCGGAGCAATCCGCGAGCCGCCGCCTTCTGTTCGGAGGTCACCGCCAACCCCTCGGCCGCCACGGCCTCGGCCCTTGCCCCCCGGAGATCTCCCGTCTCCCGGCAAAGCCGGGCCAGGGCCAGGCGGATTGCATGGCGCTCGGGAGCGGCCGCAGCGGCGTGACGCAGACAACCCATGGCGTCGGCGGTCTTGCCCGCCGCCTGGTATTCCTCCGCCACGGCCCGCAGAGCGTCGGGATTCTCCTCCGAAAAGGCCAGGGAGAAGAGCTCCTCCGCGGCGGCTTCGTCACCGGTGGCGACGCGGCGCTCCAGAAGCTCCACTCGCAGATCGGTGCGCGTGGGGTCCAGTTCGCTGGCGCGCAGAAGCGCGTCTGCCGCCGGCTGGGGACCGGCGTGCCTGTGCATCAGCCGAGCGGCGCGCTCCAGACTTGCAGCGGCGGCCACAGCACCCGCCTCGGCATCCCCGGACGAGTACGCCTCGGAGGCCCGCAGATGCAATGTGATGGCATAGCCGAAGAGGCCCAAGTCCTCACAGCGCTCGGCCAGCCGCTCGCAGAGCGGGGCGGGAGCATAGCCCACATCTCGAGCCGCAAACCACAGGCAGGTGAACAGCATCGCGACGGCCAAGATAGCGGCATATCTCAGGGGCAGCACGAGTAGGGACCTCTCACAATGAGCTACTGCACACGAACACTGCGCACCAAAGCACTGGCATGTCTGATCGTGGGGGCCCTGATCGCGGCCCCGGGCACCCTGGTCCGGGCCCAGGATGAGGGCCTGCCCAATGCCGGGTTCGAGCAACTGGACCCGGAGACGGCGACCCCGCTGGGATGGACCCCATGGGCCACCCCGAACTACGCGGTCTATACACTGGCCGCCGCCCGCAGCGGCGTCTCCTGCGTGGCCATCACCGACGATGACCCCACCGTCTCCCAGGGCCTGCGCAGTCCGCGCATGCCCGTGCAGCCGGGGAAGACCTACCACGCCTCGGTCTGGCTACTGATCGAGCGGGTGCAGGCCGGAGGCTTTGCACTCTACCTGGAATACTGGCAGGGCACCCAACGCATCGTCAACAAGTCCACCTATGCCGAGCAGGCCCCGGAGTGGAAGGAGCTCTCCTTGGCCTATCCCGCGCCCGAGGGCGCCACTCATGCCACCGTACTGGTCTACGCCTCCAGCGCCACCGTGGGCCGGGCGTACTTTGACGAGGCCTCGCTGACCGAGGTCCCCGAGCCTTAGGCCCTACCCTTCACAAAGCGGGCCCTGCGGCCCGCCACCTTCGCCGTCGAGCCCGCCCGTCTGTGGCGGCCGAAAAGCCCCGCCGGCCCGGATCCCCGCGCCCGAGCCAGGCCGGATAGGGTCCCACCGCGCATACGACCGCGCGGTCCGCCCCTATTCGGCCTCTCCAGAACGGCTCCGGGGCCGCGCCGCACCGAAGCGTCGCAGTGATACTAGCTCGTCGCCGGCCTCTTTGGCGCCTTCACCAGGGCCACCATCGCCCGAAGTAGAGGCGTCGCCACACCCAGTTCCCCGCCCCGCCTCGCGATCTCGCCGCAGATCTGTTCTATCTCCGTGGGCCTCCCCGCAGCTACATCCTGCAACATCGAGGACCGGTTCCTCCCGGTGATCCGGCACACCTGCTCCACTGCGGTTACCGCGTCGTCTTCGAAGGGACGGATCCCCGCCGCCGTGGCGACGGCCACCGCCTCGGTCACCAGGGCGGCCAGCGTGGCACGAAGCTCCGGGCTGTCCAGAAGCTCGCCATTGAGCAGGCCCGTCAGTGCCGTGAGGGGGTTCACCGCGGCATTGACGATGACCTTGCGCCACAGCGCGGCCTCGATGTCGGCCTCATGCTGCACGGGGCTGAAGTAGGTGCCGAGGAGCGCCGCGGCCTGCTGGGCCAAAGCGGTGTTGCCGGCGGGTGAGCCCAGAACAATGGGGCCCTTGCCCGACAGGCGCACGCGCCCGATGCCCAGTGTGGTGGCCCCCATCACGATCGTCCCCGCCAGCACCCGCTCCGCGGCCACAAGCCCGGAGATGGCCTCATGGTTCCCCAGACCGTTTTGGAGAGTGAGCACCGCCGTCCGCGGGCCGATGCACGGGAGGGCGTGCGCCACCGCCCCGGAGGTGCCGGTGGCCTTGCACAGGACGATGGCCAGGTCCGCCGGCTCCAGCGCGGCCGCGTCGGCTTCGCAGGGAACAGGCACCGTCCAGACGCTCTCGCCATCCTCGATGGTAATGCCGTCCCGCGTGATCGCCGCCGCTCTGGCGGGCCTGTAGTCCAGGAGTGACACGGCCGCCCCGGCGCGGGTGAGCTCCGCGGCCAGCGCGCAGCCCACGACGCCGGGCCCGATGATGGTGATCGTTCGTCTCTCCATGGTATGGCCCGCCTGTCCGCAGAGGATCGCGCCGCTGAACCGCCGTGGCCCTGGAAGTGCGGCCGAAAAGCTCCGTTCGCCAAGAGTGTCATTCTGAGAGCGTCCGCTCCCGGAGGGAGCAGCTCGTACAATCCCCTGGCA
>CAYRFY010000156.1:0-2945 GCA_964423635.1 uncultured Armatimonadia bacterium
GACGGGAGGAGGGGGGAGAACGGCAGTACTTCCACCGTTCCGGACGCGAGAATGGCCGAATGTGGCTCCAAGGCGTTCATGCATAATGTGAGTTCTAGACCGCTACTTCCTTGCCTTCCTGCCCGCTCTTGTAGATGGCATCGAGGATGCGCTGTGTGATCAGGGCCTGCTCGCCGGGCACCGGGGAGGGCTTCTTCTTCAGGATCGCCTCGACGAACTGGCGAATCTCCTCGGTGTGTCCGGCTTTCTCCGGGTACTGGAAGATCTCGTTGCTCACATTCTCCAGGACGCCCTTGCGCTCCCGGACCATGGCGGTGGGCTCGAGCTGGCAGCCGCCCTTGTCGCCGCAGAGAATCACATTGTGCGAGCCGGACACCAGGTTCAGCGCCCAACTGCACTCGAGGATCACGGTGGCGCCGTTCGCGAAGCGAATCAGGCTGAAGGCCGCGTCGTCGGGGACGGTGTACTGCTCCGGCGCAAAGGGCATCAGGGGCGACTTCTTGCTGGCCAGCTTGTTGTACACCCCGGCGGAGACCGAGACCGGCTCGGGGAAGCCCATGAGGTACAAGGTCAGGTCCAGGACGTGGACGCCGATGTCGTAGATCGGGCCGCCCTCGGAGAGCTCCTTCGTCACGAAGCCCAGGCGCCCCGGCACGCCGCGAACCCGCAGGTACTGCGCCTTGCCGAAGTAGACCTCTCCCAGCTCGCCGCCGTCTACCCAGGCCTTCATCTGTGCGGCGCCCTTGGTGAACCGCAGCGTCTGCCCGACCATGAACAGCTTCTTGGCCTTCTTGCCCGCCTCGATCATGGACCGGCACTGGTCGGCGCTGACGGCCACGGGCTTTTCCACCAGTACGTGGCAGCCCTTGGCGAAGGCGTCGATGGTCGGCTGATAGTGCCAGGAGTTCGGGGTGCAGACAGCCACCGCATCGAACTCGACTTTCTTGTACATCTCCTTGTAGTCGGAGAAGCACATCTCGGCGGGGATCCCGGCTCGCTCGGAGAACCTGGCCAGCGACTGCTCGCTAACGTCTGCCGCGGCGACGATTTCCACCTTGTCGGCCTGCGCCTGGAACCCCGGCAGATGTGCACCGGTGGCGATGCCCCCGGCTCCCACGAATGCGACTCTCAGCTTCTTGGCCATCTAGAACCCTCCCATATGCTGGACTGCTGGTGGTGGTGTGATTTCAGCGTATCTCGCGCGGCCCGGGCCGTTACCAAAGGTGTGAGATGAGCTTGGGTATCGGACACGTACCGGCAGGGGCCCCGACCGGCAATAGCCGCGGCCGTCGGTCACCCGTGCCCGGACCTTGGTCAATGCAGGACCGCGATGGTCCACAGGTCCAGGTGCGGAACCCGCAGCACGTGGCAATCGCCCTCATGCCCCAGTGACACACGAAGCTGCTGCAGCCCGGGCACGCTGTACAGGGCGGCCGCGGTGAAGTCACTGTGTCCCACCAGGGAATCATGGATAGCGACTTCGACGGGTCCGGCCGGAATCACGCTGTCGGCCGGGAGGTCGTAGTCGCGATTGAGCACGTGCACGGCCACCCGCCCGGTCTGCGCATTGCGGCGCAGCACCGCCCGGACATGTGGTGCGCCTCGGACCGTCACCCCCGGAGACAGCCTGTCCTCGATGGACCCCGGGCCTTCCCAGCGCAGGAGTCTGCCGGCCTGCTCCACCTGTGAGATCACCTGACGCTGGCCATCGTCCAGGTACTCCTCGGAGGTCACGATGACGGCCCGTGCGGCCATGAGATCGGCGGCGTCCAGCCGCTCGCGGACCCAGTCGCCGCCGGCCACGGCCACCCTGTACTGCACGTTGTGGGCGGCCAGATAGGCGGCGGCCTCGGCGCTGCGGTCCTTGCCCCGATACCGCGCCGGGGCGTTGAACACCAACACCACATCGCAGACGGCCTCGAAGCCGTCGAACAGATCGCGGTGTGTGGCGACGAACCTGTACAGCGGCGCGAAGTCCTCGGTGCTACAGTCCCACCAGTGCGTGCCCTTCTCGGCGGTGTAGGCCCACTGGTGGTGCGGGGCCATGAACCTGTGGCCGCAGGCATAGGCCTCGGCGACCCAGGTCTTCACCAGCCCGGGCTTGCCGTGCTCGGCGACCCAGGCCCAGTCCCAGCCGGAGGCCGTGGCGGCCAGCGGCCTTTGCACCCCGTCGGCCACCTTATAGGCGAGATGCGCCGCGTCGGACGGACGGCCCTCGGAGGCGTGCAGGCCGATCTCGCCGCAGAGCGTGTCCAGGTGCATGTAGTCTCCCAGGTGCAGCGGGTCGGGCAGGCAGCAGTTGGCGCTGAGGGTGAGGGTGCGCCCCAGAGCCTGCTGACATTCAGCGCGGATGTCGCCCACCAGCCCGGCCGCGGCGCGAACCTGGAAGTTCATGAACGCCGAGTGAAGCGGGATCGACCAGCGGCGCTGGATGTAGGCCCCCCGCGTGACGGCATAGCGCCGGGCGTGGGTCCCGTAGTCGAAGCTCCCGATGTCCTCCACACCCAGCGCCCGGAGGCGCTCGCGGCTCACGTTGGCGCGCAGGAACTCGCGGAACCCGGCCAGGCAATGCTCGCAGAAGCAGCCCCCGGCGTAGGCCGCGCAGGCCGCGGTTCCCGCGTGGTCGTCGATGTGCAGGCCGGTGACGCCCCCCTGCACCGCATCCAGGGCGCGCTGGCGCAGGTAGGCCCGATAGTACGGGGCGTTGGTACAGCCCCAGTAGTTGGGGAGGGCCCGGGCCTGGTCGGTGAGCCAGGGCACCTCGATGGGCCGGCCCTCGATGTCAATGCAGACGGAGTGCAGAAGACGCTCGTCCTCGGCCAGTGCATCGCCCCAGGCGGTGAGCAGCCACATGGTTCCCTGGAAGCTCACGCCCCGCTCGGCCGCGGCCGCCGCGGCCTCCTCACCCCCTCCCCACAGCACCACGGTGGCGCCGTAGGCATCGT
>CAYRFY010000156.1:2955-13739 GCA_964423635.1 uncultured Armatimonadia bacterium
TACAGCTCCGGGGACTTCGGCGCATACATGAACACCACGTCACTTTGTCGCATCCTCCACCTCCCAATCCACTCACACCACCGGCGCCGACCACCACCGGCGCCGGGCGCAGTACGCGTCACGCATCAAAGAATCTCCCCAGGGACAGGCCGTCCGCGGAGCCGTCGGTCTGTGTCCCATTGCGGTAGACAAAGCTCGTGGCATCGGGCGAGAGCACCGGATCGCGACACACCAGCCAGTCGGCCAGGGGATAGACCTTGTTCGTCCCGGCAACTAGGCTCCGCAGGATGTAGCTCTGCTCGCGGACAAAGCCGATGCGGTCGCTGTCGGCGGCGAAGCTCGGCCAGCGGCCGACTCCCAGGTCTGTTACCGCCCCGGCGAAGCTGTGGGTGTAGACGTGCCCGTCTTCGCGGTCATAGGCGGCCAGGGTGCCGTCCGGGGAGATGGCTACATGCCGCAACTGTAGGCGCTCGGCGATCCGGGTGAAGGTGCCGGCGGGAAAGTCCATGAGCCACACCCCCGTGGACCAGATGCCGATGCCCCGGGACCCATCGGCCGAAAGCGCCAGCTCGTCCGGGGCGATGGCCTGATCCCGGGCCAGGCCGACTTCCTCGCCGTTGAACTCCTGCACCACCCGCAGGGCGTTGTCGGTGAGGTCGACCGCGAGGATGTGCATGTCGCGGTCCTGCTGAGCCGGTCCGTCCTCGGACAGCACAACCCAGCCGGTCCAGAAGGCCACCTCGTCTGCGGCCATGTACCGCGGCGCCAGACGGTCGGTGAGCCCCAGTCCCGCGGCGGTGACTGCTTCGGGAGTGGCGCCGGCCCGAGCCGCCACCATCCGCAGCTCGTCGTCGCCGTCGAGGAAGACGATGTCCTCGCCGTCCGGCGACCATGTGGGGTGGTTTTCGGGGGCGACCGTCACATCGCCGGCCGGGAAGATGGAGGACAGAGCCACGTAGGCGCTGCCCGGAGCACGGAACAGGCCGTAGGTGCAGAAATGGGAGACGGGAAACGAGGCCGACAGGCCGTCATCGGCCACGCGGGCACTGCAACCGGCGGTCTGCCACGCGCCGGAGACCAGCCGGTAGACGGGCAACTCCGCGTTCCCTGTAAGGGCCGTCGGAAGGGCCACCGTCAAGGTCACCGGGGAGCCGAAGCCGATGCCGTCCGGCGTGCAGTCGAGGGCCGATACCAGCACCAGTCCCTGGGGGGCGTCGGGCATGGCGGCCGGGTCGGCGGCCGCCAGGCCGAGGGACGCGCCGGCCGGCACCGCCGCCGGATCGCCGTGGAGCACGAGGGCACCGTCCGCGGAGCGGGCCAACTCCTCCCGGAGACCGTCGTCAGCGCTGTCGCAGCCCAACATGCCTACCAACGCCGGGAACACCAGCGCGGCCCAGAGCGGGAAAAGTGTGCGGAGCCAAGCGCGGTACATGCCGACCACCTCCCTACGGCGGAACGCCTCCCCACCTTTCCCTCTCCCACGTACCTCTTCCTTCCGGTGAACGGGTATGACATAATCGTCTGCGTCCATCAAAGCCGCCACGGGAAGCCTCGATGGAACCGGCAGGCGACGGGGCGAACGCAATAGGGAGGATCACTGATGAGCGCGGGCACTGCGGATCAGACGGTGCCGTCCTATCTCGCGGGCTACGAGCCGCAATACGCCGGGGACCCCAGACAGGCGGCGGTGGAGTGGTTCTCTCACGCGGGCTTCGGGTTGTTCATGCACTACGGCCTGTACAGCCTTCTCGGACGCGGGGAGTGGGTGATGCTGCGTGAGGCCATCCCGGTGGCCGAGTACGAGCGGCTCAAGAGCCGCTTCACCGCCCGGCGCTTCGACGCCGACCTCATCACCGACCTCGCCCTCGAGGCGGGCATGCGCTATGTGAACATCACCACCCGCCACCACGACAGCTTCTGCCTGTTCGAGACGGCGCAGGATGACTATCACAGCATGGCCTCTCCGGCGCGCAGGGATCTGGTGGGAGAGCTGTCCGAGCAGTGCGCCAAGAAGGGCCTCGGCCTGTTTCTGTACTATTCTTACGCCGCCGACTGGCGACACCCCTACTTCTACTCCCGCGAGGCCGGCTGGGACTGCGCCAGGCCACACTACCCCCGGCCCGAGCCCTCCTATCGATTCGAGGGCGACGAGGATTTCGCCCATTACATCGCGTTCGTCCACGCACAGCTCACGGAGCTACTCACCCACTACGGTCCGGTGGCGGGCATCTGGTTCGATCCCATCTGCGGCTACTACAGCCGCCCGGACCTGTTCCCGATCCAGGACACCTATGCCCTGATCCGCCGCCTGCAGCCGCAGGCTCTCATCGCCTTCAAACAGGGAGCCACGGGAGACGAGGACTTCGCCGCTCCCGAGCGCAGGGGACAGTCTCTGGAGGAGCGTTTCGAGGACCCGCGCAAGCGTCAGGTGGCAAGGGAGGCGTGGGAGCGCAACCGGGGAAAGCACGGGGAGATCTGCGACACGCTGCAGCCGGGCTGGTGGGGCTACAACGCGGCCGACGAGGGCAAGCACCGCACCTGGGAGGAGGTGCTCGGCGCCCTGGCGGCGGCCCGGGAGGCCGGCTGCAATCTGCTGATGAACACCGGGCCACTGCCGGAGGGGGACATTCATCCGGTGGATGCCGCCACTTTGCGGCAGGTGGGAGCCCACCTGCGCGAAGGCGGCGCCGAGGGCCTGCGCCGCGATGCTCGGGCGGTCGATGGCCCCGCGGAGCAATAGCGACGCCCTCCGTTCCCTAACACCCCACACCTCCGACGCTCTCCGCTGTGAGGTGATGCCCCTCGCCGCCCCGTGGTACACCCGGAAGCCTTCGTGGCAAGGTGTCTGCGCGCGGCGCCGCTTGCCCTACCCGTGGTGGTGCTGCCGGGCGTTGTAGCCTTCAGCTCGTAGCAGATCGATGATCTCGGCAACATGGTCGGGGCCCCGGGTGCTGAGGACCAGCTCCACCTCGGCTCTTCCCAGCACCACCTCGCCCGTCTGCCGGTTATGGAAGATCTCGAGGATATTGGCCCTGCTCTGTGCCAGGATGCCGGCCAGACGCGCCAGAGCTCCGGGCACGTCGGGGAGGTCCAGAAGCAGCCGGACCGAGCGCCCGGCCAGGGCGAGGCCGCGGTCGATGACGGCTCCCAAAGTCGTGACATCCACATTGCCACCGCTGAGAACCAGTACGGGTCTTTCGCCCAGGACCTCGGTCAAGAGGGGGACCGCCGCATAGACCACCGCGCCGGCGCCCTCGACCACGAGTTTGTAGTCCTCCACCAGCCGGAGCATGGCCGTGGCGATCTCCGCCTCCGGCACCACCACCACATCGTCCACGTAGCGGGTGATCGTGCGCAGATTCGCTTCCGAGGGGCAGCCGACGGCGATGCCCTCGGCCACGGTGGGCTGCGGGGGGACGACGGTCAGCTCCCCGCGGCCGAAGGAGCACTGCATGGCCGCCGCCATCTCGGTCTGCACCCCGAACACCTTGACGTGCGGCGCCTGAAGCTTGACCGCGGTGGCGATGCCACTGATGAGGCCGCCTCCGCCCACGGGGACAACGATGCCGGTGACATCCGGGGCCTGCTTCAGTATCTCCAGGCCGATGGTGCCCTGCCCGGCGACCACGCGCAGATCGTCGAAAGGGTGGATGAAGACCAGCCCACGGTCCTGCTCCACCCGGCGCGCGACGGCGTAGGCCTCATCGAAATCGCTACCGGCCAGGATTACCTCGGCTCCGTGGGCGGCGGTGCGCTCCACCTTCACCAGCGGCGTGCTCTGCGGCATGACGATTACGGCCGCGCAGCCCGCGGCGTGGGCGGCGGCCGCTACCCCCTGGGCGTGGTTGCCCGCCGAGGCGGCAATGACCCCCCGGGCCCTCTCCTCGTCGCTGAGCTGAGCGATGCAGTTGGCCGCACCCCGGATCTTGAACGCTCCGGTGACCTGCAGGTTCTCCGGCTTGAGCCTGGCGCCGGGGGCTGCGGCGATATTGGCGTCCAGGAGACAGGTTGTCCTGATGTAGGGCGCGATGCGTGCCGAGGCGAGCTGGATCTGCTGTAAGGTGAGCAAGGCACTACTCCTGATGTACTCGGGATTGCTGCGGGCAGACAGAAAGTCGCGGGCACAGAGCGGGCCGCACTGTGGTCGCGAGCGACGAGTCTTTGGGGCGTACACACAGTCGTGCAATGCACGAGGCCCTGCGCTCAGTACTCGTTGCGTTGGCGGAGGCAGGTGCGTGATCTGCTTCGTCTACGCGATGTTCAACCCACATAACCGAATGAGAAGTAAACAGTACCTATACTTGATTGCGCACTGCGCAACACTGGGGTATAGTATGCAACAAGGCGGGGTGCCACAGAATGAAGGCGTGAGTGAGATAGACGGCCACCCCGTGTCACTGTCTCATGGCTCTGGGACAGATCGTGCCATCTCGCCGTGCCGGCGCAAGCAGAGAGAGCCGGCAGGGAAGGAGGGATAACAGAACCGGAAGGATCGAGTGTGTCTGGTGTCGACGTCGCACCGGCCGGTTCGCGTGTTGCGCGAAGCCTACCGGGGGGCAGTGGCCGGCAGACTAACGGGGGCGGAATTCGCCTCCGTGAAGTGGAGCATCCCAGCGCGGCGAAGAGGCGCTGGCACCACATGACCGGCTGAGACACCCCGTGGGCGTGGGGCACAGCATCCACGCCGGGAGCGCGCCTTGCGCTCCTGTCCGGGGTCAGCATCGGGACATCAGGGGGGGAGGCCGCCTAGAGCGGGACCCACATGCACAAGACAAGACTCGTTCTAATCGAGAATGACCCGGAGACCATAGAGCTCATCACCAGCAAGCTCAACGCGTGCAACTACGAGGTCCTCGTCTACGACAGCGCCACGGATGCGCTCCGTGACCTGGACGATATCAAGCCCGACATCATCCTCCTGCGCCTGTACCTGCCGAACATGGACGGCATGCCGCTGTGCCATCAGCTCAGCAGGGAGTGCAGTGCGGGAATCATCGCCCTCGTCGAGCCGGAGGAGGAGGACGTCGAGGCCCTGGTCGCTCTGGAGCTGGGGGCGGACGCCTGCGTCTGCAAGCCGGTGGACGGCCGCGAGCTGGTGGCCACCGTAAAGGCGCTGCTGCGGAGAATCGCCAACTCGCAAAGAGAGGCGCCCGACTCGGTCCTGGACGTGGCCGGAATCGCCCTGGATCGCCAGCGCCACCAGGTGCTCGTGGATGGCGAGCCCGTCCGGCTCAGCCTCATCGAGTACCGCATGCTCTCGGCTCTCATGCAGGAGCCCGGCCGTGTGTTCTCCGGCGATGAGCTGCGCCAGATCATCAACCGGCCCTCCAAGAGCCGGCGTGTCAATGTGGGCGTATACATTGCCAGGGTGCGCAAGAAGATCGAGCACGATCCCCACGCCCCGCGCCGGCTGGTCACCGTCAGAGGCGCCGGGTACAAGATCGTCGATTCCCCCGGTGGAATCTACCCGCACTAGGCAAGCTCCGCCTCAGACCCAGGAGCACGGCGCGGAGGTTCGCCTCGGGTCGGTGCCACGGCCGGGCGGGGATCCCGCAGAGCGGGATCGCCGATTCGGGCTGGAAAGCCCTACCTACGGGGTGGCCAACTGCCAGATTGCGGCCCCGGAACTTGCGTCAAACGTCAACAAGTGCGCCCATATGGAAGCGCGGCCGAAAAGCCCCCATTCGCATGGGAATCTCATACTGAGAGCGTCCGTTCCCGGTAAGAGCAGCTCGAGGAATCTCCCGGCATTCAGCGAGATTCTTCGCTATCTCGCTGCGCGAGATGGACGCTCAGAATGACAGGAACCGGGCCGGCCAGACTTCTCGGCCGCGCCTCCAGGCATCAGGAAGCCCTTGCGGGAGCGGCCCCTGGGCTCGGAAGCCCGTTGTCCGGCTCGCGCCCGTCGGGGGGCGGCGATGCGCGAAGGCTTCGGCGCAGTCCCCACCGATCATCCGGTGCCCGTGGCCGCGGGAACGGTGGGGACTGCGGTTGTCCGCGAGCCGGCGACCTCGGCCCCCCTGCTCCCCTCACCCCGCTTCTTCCCCGCCCTCCTCATACGCCATCCGCGCCAGCGGGAAGGGCTCCAGCGCCCGCTCCAGCACGCCGTGGACGAAGGACAGGAAAACCCCGTAGTTGATGATGGGGATACCCATGGCGTCCGCCTTCTTCAGGCGCGCCAGCATCTCCTGACGGTTGAGCATGCAGGCCCCGCAGTGGACGATGAGGTCGTACTTCTCCACGTCCGGGGGAAAGTCGCCCCCGGAGACGTGGTCGAACTCGATCTCGCCGCCCGCATACTGGCGCAGCCAGCGCGGGATCTGCACGGTGCCGATGTCGTCGGCGACCTGATGATGGGTGCAGGCCTCGGCGATGAGCACCTTCGCCCCCGGCTTGAGCCGCCGCATCGCATTGGCACCCCGCGCGAGGATCTCCAGATCTCCCTTATAGCGCCCGAACAGGATGCTGAAGGTCGTGAAGGGTACATCCCTGGGCGTATCGGCCGAGGCCTTCAGCACCGCCTGGGAGTCGGTGACGACGATCTTGGGCTTCTTGCGCAGGCTCTCCAGGGCATCGCGCAGCTCGCGCTCCTTGACCACCACCGCGTATGCATCGTGGTCGATCACATCGCGCAGGGCCATGACCTGCGGCAGGATCAGCCGCCCCTTGGGTGCGGCCTTATCCACGGGGATGACGAGCACCGCGATGTCACCGGGGTTCAGCAGGTCGCCGATGATCGCCGGCTCCACGAAGTCGTCGGGCGCCACGTCGATCATGACGCGCTTGAGGTCCTCGATGCCCTCGCCGGCCATGGCACTGACGGCGGCGAAGGGCAGGCCGCGCTCTCGGGCCCAGGTTCTCGCCGCCGAGTAGTCCGGGTGGACGTCGATCTTGTTGGCCACGGCGATGACCGAGGTCTTGCGCTCCCGGAACTGTGTCAGCAGGTCGTCCTCATACCCGTCTATGCCCTGCTGAGGGTCCAGCACGAGGATGGCCAGGTTCGTCTGGTCCAGGATGCGCAGGGTCATGGCGATGCGCTTCTCGCCCAGCTCTCCCACATCATCGATCCCGGCGGTGTCGATGATCACCACCGGGCCGATGGGCAGGATCTCCATGGACTTCTTCACCGGGTCCGTGGTGGTGCCCGGAACGGCCGAGACGATGGCGGCTTCCTGCCTTGTCAGGGCGTTGATGAGGCTGGATTTCCCGGCATTGCGCCGGCCGAAGATGGCGATGTGTAGCCGGTCACCGCGAGGCGTCTGATTGAGTGTGGTCATTGATTGTCACCTGACTGATGTCGGCGTCGTCGCCCGGCCCGTATCTCACCGGCGGCGCGATGTGTCTCCCGCGATGCCGGGAGTCGTCAACTGCTCCGGGCTGAGCATGGCCTGGATCTGCTCGGCCGTCGCCACGCCTTCCTGCAAGAGCAGCTCCGGCACAGAGCCCTCCCCGGCCAGGGCGCGCTTGGCGATGGCCGAGGCCTGCTCGTACCCCACATAGGGAGCAATGGCCGTGGCCAGTGCCGCACTGCTCTCGAGAAGCTCCCGGCAGCGCGCCTCATCCACCTCGATGCCCTGAATGCACAAGTCCATGAGCACACGCGTCGATCGCTGCAGCAGGTCCAGCGACTGGAACAGGTTGTGGGCGATCAAAGGGATGAAGGCGTTCAACTCGAGCTGTCCGGCCTGTGCGGCCAGGGTGATGGCCTGGTCGTTGGCCATGACCTGAAACGCCGCCTGGGTAGCGGCCTCGGGGATCACCGGATTGACCTTGCCGGGCATGATCGAGGACCCGGCCTGACGCGGCGGGAGGCGCAGCTCGCCGATGCCCCCGCGGGGCCCCGAAGACAGCAGTCTGAGGTCGGCCGCGATCTTGGCCAGATTCACCGCCGCGGCCTTCAAAAGACCCGACACCTCCACGAACACGTCGCAGTTCTGGGTCACATCGATGAGGTTTTCGGCCCTCGCGATGCCCAGGCCGGTGAGGTCGCGCAGGAAGTCCGTGGCATAGTAGACGTAACGCAGCGGGGCGTTGAGGCCCGTACCCACCGCCGTGCCGCCCAGGTTCACCTGGCGCAGACGCTCCTCCACCTTGTACAGCCGCCACCAATCGCGCTGAATCGCCTGCGCCCACGCGGCGAAGACCTGCCCCATCGTGACCGGGACGGCGTCTTGCATCTCCGTGCGCCCGAGCTTGACGATCGCCGCGAACTGGGCCTCCTTCTTCTGCAGCGCCCCCTGCAGATCGCTCATGGCCGTGGCCACCGGCCGCAGCAGGCGGATCGCCGCCACTTTCACCGCCGTGGGGAACACGTCATTGGTCGACTGTGACATGTTCACATGGTCATTGGGATGGACGAGGCCGTAGTCGCCCTTCTCACCGCCCAGAATCTCGATAGCCCGGTTGGCGATGACCTCGTTGGCGTTCATATTGCTCGAGGTCCCGGCCCCGCCCTGCAGCGCATCGACGAGGAACTGGTCGCGCAGGGCGCCGTCGGCGATCTCTCTGCAGGCCTGGAGGATGGCGGCCCCGATCCGCTCGTCCAGGACGCCGGCCTTCATGTTCGCCTCGGCGCAGGCGTGCTTGACCAGCGCCAGACAAGTCACCAGCTCGGGGTGAACCGGCTGTCCGAGCAGGGGGAAGTTGCTCGCGGCGCGGGCGGTGTGGATGCCGTAATAGGCGTCGGAGGGGATCTCCAGCTCACCGAGCAAGTCGGTCTCGACACGCACACTTGGGGACACCGCAGTCACTCACAATGCAGGGGCAGATGGATGGATGGGCGCGGTAGAAATATACCTTAGTTATAGACGCTGAAGAAGGCAGCGTCAAGAGGTGGTGGCGCAGCGGGCCCGCCCGCGGACACAGAGAGCCACCGTCCGGCCTCCGCCCGGTGGCTCTCATCGGTCTGCATTGCCTCCGGCCCTCTCCCGCTACCCTTCCACCTGCACCGACAGCACCACATGCGACGGCCGGCTCTTGTCGTGGTACAGGGAGTTCTCCGCCACCCGGCTGCGCCGCTCGCGCCCCAGCGGGCCGCCCGTATTGGGGTTCACATCAAACCGCGGGTAGTTGCTGCTGGAGATGTCCACGCGGACCCGATGGCCTTTGACGAACCTGTTGGCCGTCGGGTACAGCTCAAAGCACAGCTCGTACACCGCGCCCGGCACCGCAAGCGCCTCGTGCTCGTAGCCATCGCGGAAACGCAGGCGGCGGATGCTGTCGCCCAGGTTCAGAGCGATGCCGTCGGGGTAATTGGGCCCCGGTGGGTAGATGTCCAGCAGCTTGGCGGTGAAGTCCGTATCCAGGCCATCCGTCGCCACCCACAGGTGCACCTCGATGGGCCCGGCGATGACGAGGTCCTCCGCCAGCGGCTCGGTCTGGAAGCACAGGACGTCCGGCCTGGCCGCCAGTGGCAAGGTTCCCTTCGTGAACGGGAAACGCGGGTCATTGCGCTGATCGAAGCCCCCGGCAGGGACGGGCAGTGCCGAGAGATTGCCGCCGATAGTCGGGACCGGGTCGTCCGGATCGAAGTCGTACACCGTCGGCTCGGCCTCGCCCGTGGGCGCCTCGGTGCTCAGCGAGCCGTCTGCGTGAAGATAGAAGGCCGTGGGGACCGTGCCCGGCAGCGGCCAGGTCTCCGCCGACTTCCACTCCCCACCATGCCAGATGGTGCGCCCCGTCTCCTGCGGCCCCGGGCCGCCACCCATGACGAAGTACCTCACCGCCGGTGCCCTTTCCAGGCCCGTGGGAAGGCCCTTGAGGAAGTGGTCGAACCACTGCAGCCGCGTGGACTCATAGTGCGACAGCCCCCCGTCGGGCTGGAAGGACAGGTCTCCCGCTCCGGGAACGCCCACACCCCCATGATGCCACGGCCCCATCAGCAGATGCACCGGGGCGCTCTTGCGCCCGCTGAGCTCGACGAAGTTCTCCACGCTGCTGCGGGTGTAGCTGTCATACCAGCCGCCCACATACAGCGTGGGCACATCGGCGTGCTCGTCATAGTACGGCCGCGGGCCGTAGCCCGGCTGCTTCCAGTAGTCACTGTAGGTAACCTCGGAAAGCAGGTCCAGACACCAGCGCTCATACGAGGGCACTTGCCGCAAAGGCGAGAGACCCTCGCGCACACAGCCGGCCTTCACCCAGTCCCAGATGCTGCCCGCCGCCTGCTCCGCCGCGGCCTTCACATTGAGATCCGCCATCGCCTCCTTGCTCGTAGCGAGCATCGAGAAGGCGTAGATGTAGAACCTTTGCTCCAGCGCCCCATTGTGGCGCATCGAGCTGTGATAGTAGCTGGAGGGTCCGAAGGTCACCACCATGGCGCCAAGGTGCGGCGGCGCCAGGGAAGCCAGTGCGCTCTGCAAAGCCGCCTCATACGAGGCACCAAAGGTCCCCACCCGCCCATTGCACCAGGGCTGGGCCGCCACCCACTCCACCGCGTCATACCCGTCGGGTCCCTCATTGGCGAAAGCATAGAACTCGCCCTCCGAGGCGTATCGGCCCCGCACGTCTTGCGCCACCGCAACGTAGCCGCGCTCGGCATAGAAGCGGCAGCCCGCAGTGTGATTGGTCTTGTCATAGGGCGTCCGGACCATCACCGCCGGCCAGGGACCGTCCAACTTCCTCGCGCCCTGCGCCGGGAAGTACAGGTCCGTGGCGACACAGACCCCGTCGCGCAAAGGCATCATCACATCGCGCTCGGTAACCACCTCATACGCCGGCGCTGAGGCAACAAACTGGGAATCACTCAAGGCTCAAGCACTCCTTCCGGGCTTCGAGGCGAACGG
>CAYRFY010000157.1:0-13579 GCA_964423635.1 uncultured Armatimonadia bacterium
AGAGGCTCTGTGTCCTGCGGGACACCGAGCGAGCCATCGTGCCGGAGCGTGGGGCCAGGTTGGGGAACTTCGGGGTCTGTGAGGTGAGCCCGGAGGAGACGTGGGTCATCGCCGCCGAGTGGATGCAGCCCGTGGGGTGCGAGAAGTACGGCAGCGACAACAGCGTCTACATCGCTCGATTGCGATGGGACAGGCCGAATGCGGGGGCGCTGTCACACTGAAAAGCGAAAAAACACCAGGCCCCGACAAGCGGGGCCTGGTGGCAAGATAGGGCTCAGCGTGAACTGCCGCGGCATCAGGGATAGTACGGGCCCAGTAGGTACTTCTCCAGCTTGGCGTGGCCGTCGAGGTAGCCCACGTTCCAGTAGGCGGTGATCGTATCGGTTGCGGCCGACTTGCGGGAGTGGTTCGTACCCCACCCCGGCCCGGAGCAGTCGGCGATCACCAGCGTGCCCGAGGCGTCGGAGAACTGGGCCATGCTCAGCCCGTTGCCGGGGGCCCCGGCCGCCGAGGCCGCGAACAGCGCTGAATTGTACTGATAGGTATGGCTCCAGCAGGGATCGGCGGGATCGCCGCTGGGGCAGACGAAGATGTGCTGGTTCTTGCAGTACGGCTCCAGGAGATGGCCCTGCGCGAGGTTCGGTGTGACGTAGCTGTGGGTGAGGCAGTCGCTTCCCGGCCACACCGCGCAGGGATGCACACCCAGCAGCAGGCGTTCGTCATAGTCCTGCGCGTACATCAGAACACCCATCATCATCTGTTTGACATTGCTGGTGCAGGACGTCTGCCTCGCCTTCTCCCGTGCTCTGGCGAACACGGGGAACAAAATGGCTGCCAGGATGGCGATGATGGCAATAACCACCAGCAGCTCAATGAGGGTGAAACCGCTCCGCTGCCTCGACATGGCAAATACGACCTCCAGGACCAAGATTTACCTCAGCGGCCGCCGGACGTTAACACGCCGCGGTCGCGCACATCGCCGACGAGACGGGAACGCATTGGATGCCGGGCCTGCGACGACGTGCATAGTAGGTTTTCGACACACCGACCCATAACACCTGCACGATAACCGAGCTTAAAGGCAAAGTTCCATCTTTTTCGCTCAAGGCGATTGGACAGCCGCCAAGAGACCACTTGCGGGCGTCATTGAGGTCTGGCCGAGAGGCCCGGCCGGCCCTCCCCATGCCATCCCGGAGCGCAGGCGCCGCAGGCGCCGCCTGGGCGGATGGTCTCGCTGAATGCCCGGGGGCTTTGCGAGCCGCTCCCTCCGGGAGCGAACGCTCCGGCAAGGAGATTGCCCGGCGAGGGCGGGCTTCTCGGCCGGAGCTCCAGGGCCTACCTCAGTCGCACTTCGCTGAGCCCCATCAGATTTGGGAACGTGCGGTTGCCGCCCCCAGGGGCCTGGAGGATACGGACGCGGCCTGTTACCACTCCTTCCAGGTCGATCCTCTCCACAGCGAACGTGGCGGCGCGCCACCGGGCAAACCCCGGGGCATCGATCCAACCTCCCTCGCTCTCGACCTGGACCTTGTACTCCGTGGGCGGGCCATAGAAGGTCATCCACCACAGCTCCAGCGTCCGAAGCGATTGTGGGGCCTGGAGAGACAGCACCACCCGATGTTCCGTGGCCGACCCGTCGGAGACCCACCCGTGCTCGGGCTCGAACTGCATCCCCGGCACGGCGACCCCATCGCCCAGGAGCGAGTCGTCGTACGGCGGCATCGTGCTATCCACCTCCACGGCGAACCGAGACTCGCCCGGCCTCTTCGGCGCAGGCCACGATGCACGAGGTCACCTCCTCCGCCTCCGGGCAGGGCAGCGCGAGCACCTGCGCGCCGGAGGGGAGCTCGGCGGCCGCCGTCCGCCACGGCAATCGGCCACCGCAGAGATAGCGGACGGTCACCTTCGCCGTCCGGGGCAGGTCCACGGTCAACCGGCTTGCCTCGCCCTCGCCTGTCACGGTCAGGCCGGTCGGGCCCAGCGCAACCTCCATCTCGGCGACCAGCGCCTCGGCCGCCACGGCGAGCCGCTGCCGGAACCGGTCCAGATCCTCGGGATCGGCGCCCTCGGCCAGGGCCTGATGGTAGCCCCGGCCGGGGCGCAACAAACCCAGGGCCTCCTGCGGCAACTGCTCCAAAAGGTCCCTGGCCTCCCGCACGGCCGGGGTCTGGGCCCCTTCGCGCTCGGCGTACTGCACCAGCGACTGCACAGAACGCAGGGCGCGGTGATCCTCGGTCCCGGCCCGCAGGGCCAGCCACCGGCGACTGACGACGGACCCGCCCCCAAGCGCCGGGTAGACCATGGACTGCTCCGCCACTCCCTCCCACGGCTCATACCCCCGTCCGCGCTCCGAACTAAGCCACGAGAAGTGTCCCCAGCCGTCCAGGCCCAGCGCCCACGCCCGCCAGGGCAAGAGCCGATAGTACGCCGTGGGCTCGAAAGTCTCGCCATTGCTCTGGCAGTCGTAGACCCAGACCTGCTTGCCCAAATCCCGTAGATAGGCCACAGACGCCGTACTGGCGCATTCCACGGCCAGGCCGGTGATGTCGTGAGAGCCGTACAGGCGCGTGTTCGGAGGGCTGTCGGGCTCGAAGGAGGTGACGTAGGCCATGGTCCGGAGCGCCGGCACGGCCTCGTGGATGAGGTTTGACAGCCTGCAGGCCAAGGGCAGGTCGCCCACGCCGGGCTCGTCGATGGTCTCAATGGCGACCCGCTCTGGGTCCACTCCGAGCTGCTCGAAGCCCCGGGCCACCGCCTGCGCCCAGCCCCGGATGCAGTCCTCGAAGGCCGGGGCCTCCGGCCCGATGGCATACACCTTCTCCAGGTGGCGCACCAGCATCTGCCCGGCGCCGAAAGCCAGAAGGAAGTGGGCGTCGGGGCGTGTGTCCAGCACCGTGGCAATCAGTTGCCGGGCGCGGGTGAAGTCCACGGTCACGGCGCCGCCGGCGGGGTCATACGTCGGCGCCAGCCACTGCGAGGGCACGGTGAAGGTGTTCTGACCGATGGCCTCGGTGCTGTCCAGGGCATGGTCGGCGGCCTTCCCGATGTCGCACACCGCGCGATCGTCGATGGCGGCGAGTGCTACGGGGGCCACCGTCAGGTCCACGGAGACGTCGCATTTGTCCGCCGGGTCGGTGAGTGAATGCACCGCGATGCGGCCCTCGTAGTGCCCCGGCAACAGATGAGCGGTATCGAAGACGAGCACCGTCTGGCTCAGGCCGGTCTCCCGGATGTGGAACAAGCCCGCTGCGTCCAGAGGCGGCAGGGGATCGGTGAAGGTCTCGCGGGGCCGGGCGTGGCCGCGGAGAGGTGGCGCGCTGTAGCCCCTTACCCAGGGCACGCCGGTCAGGCGGCGGTTCTGCACCGTATCGCGGAGCTCACCGGGCACGATGCGGTGCACCGCCGAGGCGCCGGTGAGGTTGGCCACCGTCAGCGCGGCGGCGCGGGTCTCGCCCATTAGACAGTGCAGTTCCAGACGCAGATCGCCGGGCTCCTGCTCGGGCAGGGCGACGCGGGCCAGGGGGACGTAGGCGCAGTGCAGGAAGCGCACGAAGCGGAGTGCGGCTACGCGGGGGCCGAGGGCTGCCGCCTCATCGCGCAGGGCGCGGGCCTGCGGGTTGGTGAGCTCGGCATATTCCGCCAGACGTGCGGAGAGCTCCGCGACGGCGTCGAGGACTTCCTGCGCCCGTGCGGCCAGCTTCGCCGCCAGAGGGTACGCCCCACATGTGGTGGTGAGCTGCCGGTGTGCCTCCTCGGCCCGGCGCCGGACGGCCGCCAGGTTCTCCCGGGCCTCCATCCCGTAGCCCAGGTACAGCTCGGTGAACGCCGATGCCTGCGGGCCCTCCTCAATCTGCACGTCGTCCACCCACAGCGTGCCCTCGCAGTTGATGGGCCAGAACAAGATCAGGTTGTATACGGGCCCGGTCCCCAGATCGGTGGTCGGAGGAGCCTCGAAGGTGACGCTGTAGAAGGTCCAGTCCTCGTTCGGCGTGAGAGGGCCGATGCCGGCGCTTTTTGTCCAGCCGTAGTTGACCAGATTGAGGGCGCTCACGTCCGCTCCGGCCCGGGTGAAGCCGCGGCATTTGAACCAGGCCGACAGGGTGTAGGTCTTGCCGGGCGCCAGAGGGATGCGGTCCTGCTGGAAGTACCGGTAGCCGTCGATGAGCCCCTCGGCCTTGAAGCAGGCGGCGCCGCTGTGGTGCTCATCCTCCACCCGCCCGCCGAAGACGTGGCCGGCAAAGTGGACCCAGCCGTCGATGCCCTCCTCGAACCCGCCGTTGGCCACGTGGTTCTTGGCTGGAAGAAGCACGGAGTCAGGGCCGGGGTCCTGGGCCGACGCGGCGGCGGCGAGGATGGCCAGGACGAGGGCGAGAACCGGGCAGGCGAGGCGGGTAGGTTCCATCTTGAAGCTCCCTGGGGTCGATGGTACATGCGGGGGCGGAGGACAGCGGCGCTGCCTGCCGGTCTTCCTCCGACTGTCGAGCGCGAACAGATTCGCTGCTTTGGCGCGCCCGGCCTCCTCGGCACTGCGCTGGGAGCTGTGGAGAGACGAAACGGCCCCGCACTCGAAGCCGAGTGCGGGGCCTGTACATTTCGCGGTCGTCACAGGGGGCGTGTCGGATCAGGGCTCCGGCAGTCCGCTGACGCGGCAGAGCTGGTTGTGTTTGATGCTGTTGGGCATCTGCCATTTCACATGACCGTCGGCGTAGGCAACGTTGGCCCCCCCGTTGTGGCGCCAGCCGGCGGGCCAAGCGCCCTGCTTCCAGGCCTCGAAGTCCCCGTTATTGTAGACGGTGGCACCCATGCAGATCCCGTCCATGAAGATGATGAACTCGGCGGGGCGCTCCAGGCGAGCCAGCTTCTTGCCGGAGATCCAGCCCACGTCACCGCCTGGCCCCTCAACGGGGGTCCAGGACCAGTTGCCGCCGATGCCGCCCCGGGTGCGCAACTCGCAGGTGCCGGGGTTGACGACGTTATCGTACGAGGGGCACTACCAAAGCTGCTTATTCTTGATGTACGGCTCCAGCTTGGTCTGGATCCAGACGCGACCGTACGTCGGGTCAGCCGTGTTCATGTATGGCGCTCGTTCGTCGTAGTCCTGGGCGTACATCAGCCAGCCCAGGGCAACCTGCTTGTGGTTGGAGGAGCAACTGGCCTGTCTTGCCTTCTCGCGAGCCCTGGCGAACACCGGGAACAGGATGGCTGCGAGGATCGCGATGATCGCGATCACGACGAGCAATTCGATCAGGGTGAAGCCGCGACGTGACATCTTATGGTCCTCCTTCGCGGATAGAGTATTGCCCGACAATTAGAGATTCTTCACGATGGCGGGGTCGACCTTCTTTCGACCCACCTCATTCGGATATTTCCCACCTCTGTACCTCGCTAAGCCTGAATTCGGATACGGAGGGGCGGCAGACAACGCTACCGTCATGGTCAGGTGGGATTGTCACGCCGAGCGGCGGCGGACGTCGTTCTGTGCGGCCGGGAATAACAGGGCTGAACGAAACAGCCGCGAAACACCGGCCCGCTATTGTCACGTCGGCGTAGACAGTTGCCGCCCCTTGGGTCTGGTGGCGAGGTGCGGGGGCGGCGGAGGTGAACCGATGAGACAGAGGATCATGCGCGTTGCAGCAGTGGTTGTGCTCTTTGCCGCGGCCCTCGCGGTGCTCGGACGCTGGGAGGCCGCTCCATCTGCGGGTAGCACGGAGGGGCTCGTGGGGGCCGACATGGCCTGGGTGGCCGTGGCCGCGGCCCTGGTGATGCTGATGACCCCGGCGCTCGGGTTCTTCTACGGCGGTCTGGTGAGGCACAAGAACCTGCTTTCCACCATCGTCCAGTGCCTGATCATCTTCGCCCTTGTCACCGGGGTGTGGACCCTGTGGGGCTACTCGCTGGCCTTTGCCCCCTCGGTCGGTGGCGTTGTGGGCGACCTGCGCTACGTCCTGCTCCGCGGCGTCGGCACGGCGCCCGATCCGGAGTACTCCACGACGATCCCCTCGTTGCTCGTGTACTTCTTCCAGCTCAAGTTCGCGGCCATCACACCGGCGCTGATCATCGGGGCCTTCGCCGAGCGCATTAGGTTCCGCTCGCTCCTGGTGTTCCTGGTGATCTGGGCCACGGTGGTGTACGCCCCGGCGGCGCATTGGGTCTGGGGAGTGGGGGGCTGGCTGCGGAAGCTGGGGGCGCTGGACTTCGCGGGCGGCACGGTGGTGCATATCGCCGCGGGCGCTTCGGCCCTGGCCTCGGCGCTGGTCATCGGTCGCCGGGCCACCAATGGCGAGGAACACGGGCCGTGCAATGTGCCTTACGTGATCCTGGGCGCCTCGCTGCTGTGGTTCGGCTGGTTCGGGTTCAACGCCGGCAGCGCCCTGGGCATGAACGGTCTGGCGGTCAATGCGATGGTGACGACCAATACGGCCGCGGCCTTCGCGGTGCTGAGCTGGATGGCGGTGGACTGGTACCTCAAGGGCAAGCCCAGCGCCAGCGGGGCGGCCATCGGCGCGGTGTGCGGCCTGGTGGCCATCACACCGGCGGCGGGCTTTGTGGATACGCCCGCGTCCATCTGCATCGGCCTGCTGGCCGGTCTGATCTGCAATCTGGCCGTGGCCGCCCTGCACCGCACCAGGCTGGATGACACGCTGGACGTCTTCGCCTGCCACGGTGTGGGCGGCATCTGGGGGGCCCTGGCCACGGGCATCTTCGCCCAGAAGGCCGTGAACCCCGCGGGCGCCGACGGCCTGCTGTACGGCAACCCGCATCAGCTTCTCATCCAGCTCGGCGCCATCCTGGCGGTAGCGGTATGGTCTTTCGTGCTCTCGGCGGGGATCCTCAAGGTCATCGACCTGGTGATGGGGCTGCGGGTAACTCCGGAAGAGGAGGCGCTGGGGCTGGACCTGAGCCAACACGGTGAGGTAGCCTACCAACTGGACTTCGGCCGGGGGTTACAGGCCATGGAGAGCGCCGCGCGGGGAGGCCATGTCGCCCTGGAGGAGCTGCGGCGAGAGACGGTCCCGCCGGTCCCGAGCGTGGAGCCCGGCAGCGCGGAGTAAGCGGCGGCCAACCACGGGGCAGCGGAGAACCACGGGGGACAGGAGGGAATGCGGGACGCGACCATCGGAAGCGCGTCGTGACGATCGGGCGTCGCCCTCCACAATCGACGGTCGTCTCATCCTCGCAGCTCCCCGATTAGCGGGCGATGCAGAAGCCCCACCCGGCTACGGCCAGGGCAAGCAGCGCCAGGCCACAGAGCGCCGCCACCAGCGTCCGACGCAGGCGCAGGCCGTGCTCCAGCGGGGCGGTGCCGGCGTAGGCCCAGGCGCCGGCCACCAGCACCCAGGCGGTCGCGACGGCCTGCAGCGCCGTGCAAAGCGTGATGACCGGGGAGTCGCCGTAGAAGACGACCGACGGCAGTGATGTCACATAATCGCACAACGCCCACACGCCCGCCAGGCACAGACCCGCCGAGAGCGTTCCCGCCACCGCGGCGCCCAGAACGCTGCGGGCAAGGCCGGAAGCCACGTGGGTGCAGACACCCAGGGAGAGGCTGTATACGGCCGACAGCAGGATCACGCCGGGGGCGGCAAGCGACGGCGTGGAGGTCACAACACCACTTCCCAGCCCCAGCCCCAGTGCATATCCCACCACAGCCGGCACGGCGCTTGCCACCAGGAGGATGGCACCGGCGGCGAACTCACCGAACCACAGAGCGATGCGAGAGAGCGGCGCTGCCGCCAGGAGCAGGTGGCTGCGCGCCTGGCGGTCGGCGGCGAGGCCGTCGGCCATGGAGATGACCGCCGCCACCGGCAGCAGTACCACGGCGCCGGCCCACAGCAGATCGCTGTAGGCGGCTGCGGAGTCGCCCCGCGCGAGCCCCCGCTCCAGCAACCCCGCCAGCATGCCGGTCACCAGGAGCGCCGGCCCGACTTTCCAGCACCTCTGCAGACGTCTGGCGATCAGCGGCATCACAGGTGAGCACCTCCGGGGCCGGTTCGCGTCTCGCTCTGGGCCTCTATCGCGACGTGGCGGGCCGCGTGGTGAAAAGCGTCTCCAGCGCCCCGTCATCCGGATCGACCAGTGCGATCTCGCCTGTCGGGTTGGGAGTCGACGGTTTCTCGGCTCGCGGAGCCTTGGTCTTGGCCGCCTCGAGAGTGATCACCAATAGGCGGCCGTCATGCCACCAGCCGGCGAAAGTTCGCGGCGGGTCCTCGTGCGCCACCGTGGTGACGGCGCCGGACCGCTCAGCCAGATTCCACACCTGGACGGGGCTCAGCTCGCCCGGACCGGAGACCGGCACGGCGACATGGCCGCCGTCCGGCGACCACACCGGCGCTCCATACTCGGGGTGCGAAATACGACTGCCGGACACATCGGCGGCCGGCCGCTGCGAGAACAGCCTCACCTCGCGCCACGGCCCAGCGCCGTCCAGTACCACTCTCCCCGTGCGGGTGTCGTAGAGTCTCAGGGTCCACGTCTCCGACCATCGGTCCCCGCAGAGCCCTGCAAGCATGCCGCCGTCCGGAGAGAAGGCGGCGCTCTCAAGACGCCCCAGGCCGGAGAGCAAGACCTTCTTGCCGCTGTGAAGGTCGATCACCCAGCCGTCGGGAGCGTGCTCACCGGGCTGGAACCGGGAGACCGGTGCCAGTGCCACCGGCCCGCTGCGGGAGACGGCCAGGACGCTGAACAGTCCCGGTAGCTCCGCAATAGTTTTGGGGCCGTCGGGCTCCAGGCGCAGGAGGCTGGATCGGTGCGGCACGCCGGCGGCGATCTGGACGTCTCTGAGACGGGCGAGGGCCTCCGGGGGAAGCCGGGGGTCTTCACTTCCGGCGACCGTCAGCCGCAGGACGAAGGCGGCGGCGCCGGTCTTCGCCCAGCCGAGGAAGGTGTCGTCGGGTCTCACGGCAATCCCGGACGACCGGGCACCGCGAACCGCCGAGAGGTGCAAGGCCCCGTTGCTGGAGGACCCCTGGGACATTACCAGCGCTTTGCGATCGGGGCGGACCCAGACTTCCTCGACGGAGGCCTCGCCGGTCCTAAAGGTCCGGGGCGCCGTGGTCAGGTACCGGCGCATGCCCTCCGGGGTAACCAGCCAGCACTCCAGTCTCCCGCGCGGGGCCCAGGGTCCAGCCAGCAGCAAGTAGCCATTGGCGTCGTCATCCCATCGTCCGTCCCAGACCATGTCGCCCAGGTAGATAGGGTCGGGCGAGCCGGCCTCCAGTGCCCAGCGGGTCATTCCTGCGCTGCGGCCGCTGGCGCGGAAGACCACATGCCGCCCATCGGCGCTGACCCGCACCTGGCTGATCTCGCCTCTTGGCTGCAGAGCGGTAAAGCGGGCACGGAGGAGCCCACAGGGCACGGCCAGCACCGCGGCGAGGATAGCCATCGGGACCAGGGAGCCCGCTGTGTAGCCCCACCGGCGCCCGGGCTCCGCGAGGTTCATTCTGCCGTGGGATAGCACGCCGACGACGATCAGGCCCGCCGGGAGCAGACTCTGATAGGCCCACACGGCCCGGGCCAGAGGGTTGCCGGGCGCCAGCGCAAGCCAGGTGCTCGCGACCGGCACGCTGAAGGCGGAAAGGCCCAGCAAGGGCAATACCGACCGCACCCCGAGAGCAAGCAGCGTCACCCCGACGGCGGTCAGACCCGGCCCCCCCAGAGACGAGACCAGGAGGGCCAGCAGATAGGGCAGGATGCCCCCCCTCAGCAGGGCGCTGAGCCTCACCGGCTCGATGGGGACACCGGTGGTGTTCTGAGCCGCCCACAAGCTCGTGTACACGACACAGGGCACCGCGGCGCACAGCAGGTAGAGGCTGTAGCCGGCGAGCCCTTTGGTCAGCCACAGGACGCCGCGGGGCACGGGGCTGCAGTACAGGAGGCGACCCGCCCCGTGGGTGAACTCCGAGGAGAAGCCGCGGGCTCCCAAAACGGCGGCCGCAAGGACCGCCACCAGCGAGGGCAGCAGCGGGACGAAATAGGCCCGGGTTGACGCCGCCATGGGGACAGTGCCGACGGCCACCAGGGCGCCGAGCACCAGCGCCAAAACGCCCAGGCCCGCCGCGGCGGCCTCTCTGACTTCCTTGAGTAGCAGTGCAAGAATGGGTCTCACCATCTGGACCTCGCGATCGAGGCGACAACCGGTAGGGCGAGCGCTCCGCAGAGAACCAGGTAGACCACGGCGCGCACGCCGCGCTGTCGGCGCTCGCAGGGGGGGACGACCGCGAAGAGTATTGCCCCGCCGAGGACAACCGCCATCGCCGGCAAAGCAAAGCCATAGGCCACGGCGTGAAGCACGCTCGGCCCTACGCCGTGCGGATCCGGGCTCGCGATGAGGGGCGTAGGGCCGGCATCCGCGGCCGCTGCTCCGACGGCCATGATCCCGATCTGTGCCGCCGATGTCACCCACATCCCGGCAATGATCCCCACGCCCTGGATGCCGGACACGTACGCAATGAGCAGAGCCGACAGACAGGCGAATGCGCCGCCCACCAGTGACAAGAGCACAAGTGCCGCGTCCCCATTCCACTGGGCCGAAGGCGCTGCGACGAGCACGGCCACGACGGACGGCAAAGCCCAGCACAAGGCGAACAGGGCCAGGCTGTACAGGCAGCGGGAGACCCACACGGACCCGCGCGGCTGGGGCGCGGCATCCAGCCAGCGTCCTGCCCCGGCGCGGGACCCGGAGGGAACGCTGACGCCGCCGAGGATCGCCCCCACCGTCCCGGCGGCCGCCAGCAGCAGGTTGGGGATGAGGTGGCTATCGGGGCCCCGAAATAGCAGCGGTACGCCCACTCCGGCGCAGGCCAGGATCAAGAAGAACGGGCGCGCCTCGCGGGCCTCGCCCGCCGCCATTGCCACAAGCGCTCTCACGAGGCCTCACCCCTGTGCGTCACGTAGGCCACGAAGATGTCCTCCAGGCTCGCAGCGCCCGTTTTGACTTCGGCCCCCGACTGCTGCAGCTTCTCGACCGCCGCAGGAACCAAGTCCTGCACCAAAAGCACTCTCTCCGAGGCGATCTGCTCCCGGGAGACGATGTGCCCCAGGTCGGCGGTCAGTGCGCCATTGCCGCCACTCACCGTGACCCGCGTGATCTTCTCCTTGAGGTCATCCAGGGGCGACTGCACGATCAGCTTGCCGCCGTCGATGATGCCGATGTGATCGGCGATGCGCTCCACATCGTCGATGATGTGGGAGGAGAACAGCACCGTCGCGCCGGTGTCCGCCAGGGCGCCGATGATGCCCTCCATGAACTCCCGGCGCACCACGGCGTCCAGGCCCGAGGTGGGATCGTCCAGCAGCAGCAGTTCCGGCTCGGGCGCCAGCGCCAGCACGAGCTGCACCTTGCCCTTCATCCCCCGGGACAGCGTCGAGATGCGGTGCCTCGGCGACAGCTCCAGCCGGTCCAGCAATTCCAGGCAGCGCTTCTGGTTCCACGTCGGCCAGAGTTGGGAGGCGAACCGGCAGATCTGCTCCACCGTCATCCACTCATACAAGGACGGCTGCTCGGGCATGTAGGTGGCCCGCCGATGAACTTTCACGTAGTCCCGCAGCGGGTCGAGCCCGAGCACCTGCGCCGAGCCGCCGGTGGGCTGCAAAAGGCCCATGAGCATCTGAATGGTGGTGGTCTTCCCCGCCCCGTTTCGCCCCAAGAAGCCGTACACGCTGCCCCGGGGCACGCATAGCGACAGCCCGTCCACGGCTCGCTTGCGCCCGAAGTGCTTCTGCAGATCGACGGTCTCCACGACGAGAGCCTCAGCCATGCTGCATCTCACCTGCTTCCGGACGATTAGCGTCTCTATGCCGCCCCATGGCCTGTGCCAGCAGCCAGCAGGCCTCCTCCTCGGACAGGGCCACGGCGACGGCCACCTCGGCGGCGCGCGCGATCACCTCCGCCACGACCTCCTCGCGCTCCGCCTGCACCGCTTCCCCACTGGCAGATACGTACGTTCCCTGTCCGTGCCGGCGCTGCACGAAGCCCTCGTACTCCAGCTCGCGGTAGGCCTTGACGATGGTATTGGGGTTCACCCGCAGGCGTGTGGCCAATTCGCGCACCGAGGGCAGTTGGCTCCCATCGGTCAGAGCTCCACTGGCGATGCCCCACTTGATGCGCCGGATGATCTGCGCATAGATCGGCACGCTGTCCCCGGGGTCGATATCGAAGAGCATGGTTCCACCGCGCAAAGGGCCGACAGGATGACGGCAACGACAACGGAAACGGCGACGGCAGACAGGATGGGCAGGATAACGGCGGAGGGACAGGATGACGGCAACGACAACGGAAACGGCGACGGCAGACAGGATGGGCAGGATAGCGGCGGAGGGGCAGGATGACGGCGACGGCAGACGCAGAGCGGTTCGGGCAGGCCATCTGCCCTACTGTACTATCGTTGTAGTACAGTAAGACAGTTGGCCTCCTCTGTCAAGAGGAATCTCGCCGCGCCGGGATCGCGCTGCGTGCCCCCCCCTCGGCAAGCTACCGCGCTCTCCGCCACTTCTGCCATCCACCGTTATCCTGTCCATCCTGTCCATCCGCCGTTATCCTGTCCATCCTGTCCTCTCGTCGTTGCCCTCCGCTGTTGCCGCTATCCTGTCCATCCTGTTCCCTCGCCGTTGTCGCCCACTGTTGCTCCGGGGGAGGTTCCGCTGGGCTCAGCAGCGAAGTCTGGTCGGTCGGAAGCTATCGGCCATCGGAGGGTCTCACCATGAAGCTGAGCCTGCTCACCTACTTGCTGGGCAAGGACATGACGCTGGAGGAGCTGTTCTCGGTCGTCACCCGGTCGCGCATCGACGGTCTGGAGCTGCGGGCCGAGGCCGGGCACAAGCACGGCGTGGAGCTGGAGCTGAACGAGGCCCGGCGGGCGGAGATCAAGCGGCGGTTCGAGGATCGGGCCATCCCCTTCGCCTGCCTGGCGACCGGCTGCAAGTTCGAGGACCCCACGCTGGCCGGGAGGCAGGCGCAGATCGACCGGGCGAAGGCCTATTGCGACCTGGCCGCCGACTGTGGCGCGCCCCGCATCCGCGTGTTCGGGAATGCCTTCCCTCCCGGCTCGGACAGAGACGTGGTGGTCGCCAATGTGGGCAAGGCGCTGCGGGAGATCGCCGAGCATGGGGAGACCCGTGGCGTGGATGTGTGCCTGGAGATGCACGGGGACTTCTACTACTGGAAGCACGCACTGGATGCGGTGCGCCTCGCCGATCACCCGCGGGTGGGGATCGTGCACAATTGCGACCCGCGCGAGATGAACTATGGCCCCATAGGCTCCTTCTACGAGCCGGTGAAGGACTACATCCGGCACGTGCACATGCACGATCTGGAGACCGACTATCCGTACAAGGCGTTGTTTGGGATGCTCAAGCGCGACGGCTACGGGGGCTTCATGTCCCTGGAGTGCGGCGGCAGCAGCGACCCGGTACGGGTGATCGGGCTGTACGCGGCGCTGTGGCGTGAGATGGTGCAGGGCGCGTAGGAGCCCCTGATGGGCGGGTAGCCCGGTCACCGACCGGAGACCTGCCGCGACCGACAACGGCGGCGGGCTGGAAAGCCCGCCCCACCAGCATCTTTGGCGGGCTGGAAAGCCCGCCC
>CAYRFY010000158.1:0-9291 GCA_964423635.1 uncultured Armatimonadia bacterium
AGGCCCGCGCCCTGGTGCATGGCGGTTTGCGTGGCGCGGTACAGGCCCGCGCCCTACAAGGGGCATGGCGGTCTGCGCGGCGCGATACAGGCCCGTGTCCTACCTCCGCGACCCCCTACTTGCCCACCGCCTCCACCATCCCCTCTTGCTCCATGATCTCCAGGTACTCCACCACCGTCGGCAAAGGGATTGGGCCATCGTGGCGCAGACGCCGCTCGATCTGGGCGGCGCTGCGGCGACCGTCGATCCAGCGCCAGATGCGGGAGAGGTTCAGCCCGTCCGGTGGGGCACCGGCGAGGGCGGTCAGCCTTTGCCGGACGCCCTCTGATAGCAGGCTGTCGGGCGGTGGCGCCCAGCGCAGGCGCCGCACCACCAGCTCGTCTCCGGCCACGGGCTCCGCGGCCGCGTCGGGCTCCACGGCTACGCCCAGATACCCCGCGGCGGCGACGGCATCGCGCTCGGCGTCGTCCAGGATCTGCCGGGCGGCCTGGGAGAGCGACCGGGCCAGTGAGCAATCTTCGGGTGCGAATCGCCCGGCCTGCACAACGGCGTCCTGGGCCTGCAGCCCAAGGTGACGCAGCTCGGAGACCATCCGCCGGGCGGCTTCGTCGGGCGTGTCTTCACACAGGGCCGTCTTTGTCCGGCGCGCGATGGCGGTGGCCATGCGGCGCTTGTAGTCCGTGGCGGCCAGGCAGCCCAGCCACCTGGCTTCCGTCGCGCCCGCGGTAGCCAGCAGGTGCAGGTACGCTCCGGCCGTGGCCGCCGCGCGCCCCAGGGTGTTTTCGCACATGCCCTCGGGACGGTCCTTGGAGCTGTGGTAGAACCTGTCCGGCCAGTTGGACATCTGCGGTGTCGGGATGCCGAAGAAGCCGTCGGAGATGAAGGCGTCATTGCCCCAGAAGGGCTCGCAATGCCAGGGGAAGATGGCGTAGTTGTCGGTGGTGAAGCGCCCCACGGGCTCCGAGGCGGCGGCGGTGAGGAGTTCCTCCATCAGGCCGTCCACGAAGGACGGCGCCTCCTCCGGAGAGCGGAACATAACCATCTCCCCGCCGCAGAGACGGAAGCTCTGGCCCACGGAGTCCAGACAAAGCCCGGCGACGACGCAGGGCAGGCGGCCGAGGTTCTCGGCGAGGTAGGGCAAAAACCCGCTGACCTCCACGGCGTGCATGAACCGCACGGTCCGTCGCAGTGGGGGCAGCGTGCCGTTGCCGGTGAGTGTGAGCAGTGTCCGGGCCAGTTCCAGGGACAGACAGCAGCCCGAGGCGTTGTCGCGCGCGCCGGGCTCCGACAGGTGCGCCAGCACCCACACCTCCTCCGCGGCCAGGTCCGTTCCCGGCACCGCCGCGTGCACAAGCTCCGAGGTCCCCGGGGCAAGATCGCAATCCACCCAGGCGCGGAGGATGACCGGCGCGTCCGAGGAGGCGATGAGCTGTCGCAGGCGGCGACCCTGGCGGGCGGAGAGGTTGAACCCGAACAAGGGCGGCTCGTCGCGTCTGCCGGAGAAGATGGTCCACATCACCAGGTCGGGCTCATCCTCGGGCTCACGCACCGGGGGATGGGAGGCGAGCCAGGGCGGGCAGACACAATCGGAGATGACGCCGACGGCCCCGGCCTTCGTGGCCGCGGCCTGCACCGAGCCGGGGGGCTGATCGGAAAGCAGTATCTTGCCGCGCAGCTCGCCCGCGACGATCCGGGTGACCGAGAGCGGCCCGGAGCGTACGACGAGCTCCGCCTCCACTCCGCCGGCCGGCGTGGGGGTGCTATTGCATACCAGGCACAGGGGCTCATCATCATAGCGGCAGATGACGCCCATGCCTCCCGCGGGGGCGACCACTTCCAGCCGGGCATCCCGGGGCGTCCACGCCAGCGGGTTGCGCTGACCGTCGATGGACTCGGTGCGATCGTCCGCGGGGTAGGGGATGATCTCGGGGGCGGGCACGCCGTTTTCGGCATAGCGCCGCTGCAGGAACTGTGCGGCGGCGGTCAAACCGGGGCCCGGAACGGTGGAGCGACAGGCCCAGAACTGGGCGATGTCCCTCAGGCACCGGCCCAGGTGCAATTCACTGATGATGGCATCCATGGCGTGACGGAACATAGCGAACCCCTGCAGGGCGCGATGGCACGAATCTGCAAGGGGATTTCGCCGTCTCCGCAGCGCGACCTCCACCCGCCGTTTCCCGCCCTTCCGCGCCACGCGCCACGGCCGTTTGCCCGCCGCTCCCGCTCCCGCTCCCGCCCTGCGGGACCGCTCCCGCCGTTTCCTGTCCCCTGCCGTTCACAACGCCCGCATGTGGGGCCCCAGCACGTGCTCGAGAGCCTCACGCCTGGGATTGATGATGGCGCGCAGGTCCGCGGTCAGCTTGTCCTGGCGATCCTCGTCCATGCGGGCGTCAGGCGCGAAAGACATCTGCATCTGTTGCAGGATGGCGACAATGGCCTCGGTCTCAGGGGGGGCGCCGGAGCTGCGCACCAGCTCCCTGGCCCGCGTCAGGGCCCTCTGGACTCCGACGGCCTTGGTGATATCCGTGGCCAGGCGGCCGACCTCGGCGTGTACGGGCACCTGGGCGAAGCCCTGGTCGAAGTACCAGTACAGGGCGATGCGGGCGTCCTCCAGTACGCGGGACCAGTTGGTACCATCACTTTCCAGCTCATCGGCGATGCGCTGCAGGGCCGTTAGCGTCCGGTACGGCACGGCGCAGGCGGGGTCTGTGGCTCGGTCTCTGATGTCCTCCACGCGCTTGAGTAGCGCGCTCCTGTCGATCGTCTCAAGGGCGGTCACTGCAAAACTCCTCCAACAAAAGCCAATTCTGTATCAATCTCATGTGTGTCCCTGCCCTGCCGCGGGCAGGCGACGCTCACCGCTCGGGAAACCGCAAAGTGGACAACGGCACCGCTACCTGCGGGTTCCAGCGCGCCGGTGGGTACAAAGTAGCCGTGGGAGCGAAGAATTGCTCACCGCCCCCGATGGCGTAGGGGCCGAAGGCCGGGTTCTGGGACATGTCCGCGCAGATGCCGTGGACCACCTCGGCACCCGGCTGCAGGCTGACCAGGCTCGCCACGTGGGCCGAATTGCTCTGGGGCAGAGCATACGCCGCCTTCGCCTGCGCCGGAGACAGCGGAGTGCCCGTCCCGGAGGGCGCGAACCAGCGACCGTAGCGGCTGTCGGGCGTAGAGTACCGGACCACACTGGCGGCTCGCCGGAGCCGGAGCACCCGCACCACATTGGGGCCGCTGTCATCATAGGACGCCAGTAGCTCCGTGGCCTGAGCTCGACTGTACCCGGTGGACGTCATCACCGCCCCCAGCAGGGGCGGATCGTCCTTATCGCCCGAAGCCAGTACGGTGGCAGACGCGGTGTCGGTGGCGGGCGGTGGCACGGCCGTCTGAATCAAGTCTACCCCGTCCCACGTGGCGCGACACCACGTGGGGTCGAAAAGCAGGGCGTACTCGCCACAGCGGTCCACCGAATAGGCCACCGCGGTGCCCGATTGCGAGACGGTTGCCCGAGCGTAGGTGGGGCGCCACTCGCGACGGCAACGGGTATACAGCTCAAGACCTGTGCCCGGGAAGACCTGGTAGGCCAGGGCAACGGTAACCCTGACCGGTGCGCGGAGGGGGATGCCGGGCTCCCCCAGCTTCGTCGCCGAGGCCATCCCCGTGGCCTGTGAGAAACCACTGTAGACCGCGGCCTGCGTTCTGCTCAGGGCCTCGACGCTCAGCGTCACGCCGTAGGGCACCGCCTGTGGCGGCCCGCTGACCGTAACACCCTCCGCCAGGGCGATGGTGTCGTCTTCAGCAGGGAGTATTCCGGTGGGGGCGGAAGCGCTACCGCAGCCTGAGATCCCGGCGAGTAGCATCCCCGGGAGGACGAGAACGACGAGCGCGAAACGTATGTGCCCGGTGGTCAGATGTCTGGGCCTTGTCATTGCTTTCTCCGGCCGTCGGCGGTGCGGTGCCGCGGGACTCACCGGCCCGGGCAACAAAGGACAATATCGGCTCTGGGCGGTGTGACCTTGAGGCGTAATGCGCCACACTGCGGCGGCAGCGGGAGGAGTGGCTCGAGTGGCTCCCCGCGGCCTCCTCCGTCCGGGCGTGCATGGCGACGGTCGGGTGGTCACCGGCGTACCGGAGAGACGCATGTTCTTCCGGGCTCTGGCGTTTTTGGGGGAGCGACGACGGGGTGGGGGTGATCCCGGGGCCTGCCGCAGGCGCCCGGGTGAGGGTTTTGCTGTGGAAGAGTGCCGTGCGGGCGCCATTGGCCTTTGGGGCGGCGTCACGCGCGTCTGCAGCTCTCTTGAACGGCTCGTGCGGGAGGCGAGGAAGGCAACTGGCCGGGGGAGGAACGCCGTTGGCCGTGCTCCATTCCCCGGGCGCTGAGAGGGCGGACGCCCGCGGAGCGGAACACGGCCAACGGCCGGCAGTGGGGGGCTATCGCTTCTTGAGGACCATGTAGTCCAGGTTCATGTGGTACTGCAGCACGCCTTCCATGCGCAGGCGGTGCTTGCCCGCGGTCAAGTTCAGCGGCGGGAGCTCGTCGGAGCCGCCCGCGACTCTCACGGCCCACCATTCGCCGACGGCATGCGCCCAGCCACCCGTGCCGGGGAACTGGAGCATCGCGAAGGCCCGGGCCGGCGTCTCGCCGTCAACCGTCAGCTTGCGGAAAGTGCGCTCCTCGGCGCAGGCGACTCGGGCGTACAGGTCGTAGCGACCCTCCTGGGGCACCTCCACCTCCCACTCCAGCCAGTGTCCGTCGCCGCCGTAGTTCATGATGCTCTTGCCGCCGTGCTGGTCGACGTGCCCGCCCTCCGAGATTCCCACCTCTCCACCGCCCTGGGCGATGAAGTCCTCCGCCTCAATGACGATGCCGTCCTGCGGCATGTCGGGGACCCGCTCCACGGCCACCGGGCTCATGGCCTTCTCGATCTCGACCCGCGCCACCGGGCTCGTCAGCAGGTTGTATCCTTCGACGACCAGACGCACCCGGCTCTCATCTCCCAGGCCGATGGTCTGCTTGCCCCAAAGGCGCCCGTCGGCCGCCTCCCATTCGCTGATTTCCGTCTCCCCCACCCGGAGTAGCGGCGAGATTCGGGCTCCCTCCACGGGGACGAGCCAGGCTTTGGCGGTACCGACGCCCAGGTCCAGGCCGCCCTCGGCCACCATGCGCTCCAGGGTGAAGCGGGCCACCAATTCGCCCACCTTCTCACCATCCACTCGCAGCTCGATGGTCTGGCCCTGGACGGGCTGTTCGCCACTGCCCGCCCATCCAAGCTGCAGCTCGTGGGAGCCGGCGGGGAGCCGGATGGTCGCCATCTCGGTCTGCGCATCCCATCCTGCGAACCCGTCCGCCTGCTTCTCTGAAGCGAGGTAGGACCACAGTGGCGGCGCGGGGAGATGGAGCCTCAGCTCAACATCCTGCTCCGTGGTGCTGGACACCAGGGCGCGGTCGGGCAAGTAGCGTATCGAGTAGGCGCCGGGAACCGTGGCCCTCAGCAGGTCCTTGCCGTCTTCGGCCGTGGCGATACCGGGCGCCGCCAGCACCGCGCAGACCACCATTCCGGATAGCAGCACTAGCAGCGTGACGCGCGGGTTCATCGTCCCACCTCCGCGTTGGGGATAGCCGGGCTACGAGGGAAGTTCACGACAGGCAGGACAGACACCTCCTGGTCGTCACCGCCACAGGCGAGATGCCGGCGCGAAGTGCACGCCTCTCGGTCCCGCCCCGGCGGGCAGCCGTCGGCGGGCGAGGTGTCCGGGGCACCGGACCGCGACGCCGCGCCGACATGGACACCCGACATGGACACCGGCTGTTGCCTCCTCTTCGGGCGGTGTGCTATAATCCGCGCACGCGCAGATATGCCGTAGAGACAGGGTGCACGCTGTGTCGCCCGAGGGCGAGCTAGGACTGCTACTTACGCTACTGGTCTTGTCCGGACTTTCCTCTGGGAGCGAAGTCGGCTTTCTCTCGGTAGGGCTCAGCCATGCGCGCAAGCTGAGCTGCGAGGGGGTAAAAGCCGCCTCGGTCCTCACCTTCTTGCTGCGCCACCGCTCCCTGGCGCTCTCCACCTGTCTGATCGCCATCACGGCCTCCAACTACACCGCCGAGCGGCTGGCGGTGGACTACGCCATGACCAAGAACCCCACGCTTGGCCCCCCCGTGGCGTATGTGGTCATGCTCTGCGTCATTCTCCTGTTCTGCGAGGTTATCCCCATCCAGATGGCGGCGCGCGACCCCGAGAAGATCGCGCTGCGTGCGGCGGTTCCGGCCGCCGTCGCCTCCATCGTGCTCTCGCCCTTTGTCCTCGTCTTCTCGCTGCTGTCCCGCTGCCTGCTGCGCCTGTTCGGTGTGCATGCCAGGACGATACTCCCCAGCGTGACAGAGGAGTATCTGAAGGCGATGATCGCGCAGGGCGAGGAGCAGGGAGTCATCGAGGCCACCGAGCGCCGCATGCTGCGGGGTGTGCTGGAGTTCGGTGACTATACGGTAGCTCAGATCATGACCCCACGGCCGGACGTGATCTGCCTCGAGGCCGGCCAGACCCTGGGGGAGGCACTGGACCTGGGCTTCGAGCACCGCCATTCTCGTCTCCCGATCTATGCGGGCACGCCGGATGACATCATCGGTGTCCTGTACCTCAAGGACCTGTTGCCGTACGCCATGGCGGGCGACCTGGACCGCGTCGTCTCCGAGGTGGCGCGCCCGGCCTACCACGTGCCCGAAAGCCTCCGCGCAGACAGCCTCCTGCGCCAGTTGCAGCACGGGCGTCAGATGATGGCCATCGTGATGGATGAGTACGGCGGCACCGCGGGCGTGGCCACGGTGGAAGATCTCCTGGAGGAGATCGTCGGCGACATCCGGGACGAATACGACGTGGAGGAGCCCGAGGTCATCCTCACCGGCCCGGGCGAGTTCCTCTGCAATGCGCGAGTGAGCCTGCACGAGCTGCAGGACTATCTGGAACACACGCAGTTGCCAACCGAGGACTACGAGAGCCTGGCAGGACTGGTCATGGACATCGCCGGACACATCCCGGCGGTGGAGGAGCGCGTGACCTACGGGGCCCTCACTCTGGTCATTGAGGAAATGAATGACAAGCGGGTGGAGCGGATACGGGTCATCGAGACCCCGGAGACCGAAGAGACCTCGGAAGGTTCGGAGGTAGGATAGGCACTTGGACGACCCCTCTACGATAGCCTGTGTCGCCGGCATGGTCGTCGCGCTGGGAGCCATCTTCCTTTTCTCACTGGCGGAGGCGTCGCTGCTGGCCTTCAGCGATGTCAGCCTGCGGCGGCTGGTGGACAAGGGTGATCGCCGCGGCCTGGCCATCGAGGCCCTCAAGTCCAGCGAGGACTACCTCAGTGCCATCATTGTGGGCATGAACGCCAGCGTCATCCTCGTGTCCACCCTGATGACGGTTCTGGTGGAGCGCAGAATCGCGACGGGCCACAGTGAGAGCTGGTACGCCGAGGCCTGGCACGTGGGGACGATCATCGTGATCCTCGTGGCCGCCGAGCTCACGCCCAAGACCTGGGGCACTCTCATGGCTGAGAAGACCGCCCCGCTTGTGGCGCCGCCGGTGCAGCGCTTCGTGCACATCGCCGCGCCACTCATCCGGCTGCTCACCGTCGTCAGCGGAGTCTTCTTGCGCGTAACGGGGACACCGGTCGTCCACAGCCGACACTTCGTGACCGCCGGAGAGATCCAGGCGGCCGCCGACATCGGCGAAGAGGAGGGCATCGTCGAACCCGAGGAAGGCGAAATGCTCGACAGCGTTCTGGAGTTGGGGGATACCACCGCCCGAGAGATCATGGTCCCCAGGGTCGATATCATCGGTGTCCCCATCACGGACAGCGTGGAGGAAGTCGTCACCTGTGCCGTGGACAGCGGGTACTCGCGGATCCCGGTCTACGAGCGCACCATCGACAACATCACCGGTATCCTGTATGTCAACGACCTTCTGCGGGCGCTGCGAAATGGCGACCGCGACATCGATCTCCACTCCCTGGCCCGAGAGGCCTACTTCGTCCCGGAGACCAAGAAGGTCGGGGAGCTCTTCCGCGAGCTGCGAGACCGCAGCACTCACATCGCCATCGTGCTGGATGAGTCCGGAGGGACCGAGGGTCTCGTTACCATCGAGGACATCCTCGAGGAACTCGTGGGCGAGATCGAGGACGAGCACGACGCCCCGGTCCATGAGATACAGGTGCTCTCCGAGACCGAAGCCCTCGTGGATGGCAAGGTGCGCATCGCCGAGGTCAATGAACAGCTTAGCTGCGAGCTTCCTGACGACGAGCACGAGACCATCGCCGGACTGGTCGCGGGAAAGATGGAGCGCATCCCGGAGGTGGGCGAGAGTCTGGAAGAAGGACACGTGCAACTGACTGTCGAAAAGGGTACGCCTCAGCGCGTCGAACAGGTCCGGGTCGTCAAACTCAATGGCCGGGGAAGTGAGAGCTAGTGGCCCGCAAGTCCAGAAAGTCCAAACGTAGAACCCTGATCCAGATCACAGCCAAGGACTTCCGTTACCCCGGCGAGAGCAATGTCTACTGGATGGCCATGGCGGGCGTCATGATCCTGTTCGTCTGGATCGTGGGCATGCTGCTGATCTTCGCCAAGCAAAAGAACGATCTCTCCCAGCCCCTGTGGCTTCTGATCCTGCTGTACCCGATTCTCACCTTCTACGTGGCCGGCGTGCTGTCGGCGCAGGCCAAACGGGCTCAACTCAAGCGGGGCGGCAAGCAGGCGCGGGTCATGCCCGGCACTCGCCCCGAGCTCCACAAACGCCTGAGCAGGATGGCCGATCTCCTGGGCTGCAAGGGAACCCCCGAGCTGTACATCCTCACCGACCAGGTCTCCTACGTCTACAGCATCCACGGTGGCAACGGTGCCATCGTCACCAGCACCGCGGTGGAGAACACTCTCAGTGACGATGAGTTCGCCGCGATCGTCGCCCGCGAGGTGGCCGCGATCTCGGCCCACAACGTGCGCACCGCCCTGATGACGGTCTGGATCCAGTCTGCCAACATCGTCCTGCGCATCCTGTGCTTCCCGGTGGCTCTCCTCGCTCTGATGATGAGGGGCTGGCAGGACCTGGCCGAGTTCACCGCCGACCGCGGCGCCCTGCTGGTGGTGGGCAGTGAGGCCACTCTCAACCTGGCCATGCTCAAGCTCGTTATCGCCCGCGACCCCAACGCCGATGTGAATCAGGAGGACCTCGAGGCCTATCTCCGCGGCCCCGGGGCCATGAGCGCCGACGGCGCCTGGCTGGCCGTCGGCTACGCCGAGCGCACGGT
>CAYRFY010000158.1:9301-13505 GCA_964423635.1 uncultured Armatimonadia bacterium
GATCGGCAGGTTCATCAGCGAGCAGCCCAATCTCAAGGAACGCGTGGAGCAGTTGGGCGAGTACCGCAAGTCCGATCAGGGTACAGTCGCCTTTGACAAGCTCGCAGAGGTGCAAAAGACGATACCGCTGAACTGAACAGCTCCCGGCCCGGGCGCCAAGGTTTTGGCGGCCACCGTCGGCGCGGCCGCAGCGGTCCCACGACAGGCTCGATCTCTGACAGGCCCAGTGGACAGACGCGTACCCGAGGCGGAACGGCACCGGGTGCCACCGCCCACCGCCGTCATCATCCTAGGAGGTGTACAAATGAGACGCACCGGCTTCACCCTGATTGAGTTGCTGGTAGTGATAGCCATCATCGCCATTCTCGCGGCGATTTTGTTCCCCGTCTTTGCCCGCGCCCGCGAGAAAGCCAGGCAGGCGAGTTGCCAATCCAACGAGAAGCAGATCGGCCTGGGCATCGCCATGTACCTGCAGGACTACGACGAGCTGTACCCCAATCGCAACATGATTTGGCTCCCTGCCGCCAGCGGCACCCCGGCCCAGTGGGGCGTCCTGGACCCCTACATCAAGAACGCCCAGATCTGGACCTGCCCCAGCGCCAAGACCGTCGCCTTTGGCTACGGGGTCACCTGCGGCTTCGTCCGGCGCCAGGAATGGAGCCCACCTGTGCAGGATTCCGCCCTGATCAACGCTCCGGCCGAGAAGATCTTCCTCTGGGATTCCAGCGGTACCATCCAGCACTGGCCACTGTGCCAGAATACCGGCAGCGCCTGCCATGACGGGAACATCAGCGCCCGCCACAACGACGGCGCCAACTGCCTGTTTTGCGATGGCCACGTGAAGTGGATGAGCGACCAGGTAATGCGCCGCAGCACCAACAACTACAACCCCACCGCCGCCCCTGCGTGGTAGGAAACGACTCGGTCACAAGGCCCTGCCGGGCTCCTCTGTGGCCTGCACGGACAAGAAAAGGGCGCCCTTCTTCGCCACACGGCGCGGGAGGGCGCCCTTTTTCCTGTCGCGGAAGCGGGGGCGGGCCGCGGGGCTCTCCTGTCCGACGTCCGCGGTCGGCGCTTGTCTCGGGTGCGGGCCGGGCAGTGCGCCCCCCCCTGCAGGCGATGTGCGCACCCAGTGGCTTCATCGCGCCGGCTACCCCGCCGTCTTCGCATTCACCCGTTGACGTTCCCGGCCGGAAGACAGGCCTCGGTCCGCTGCTACTCAAACCCCGGCTGCGGCGTCTCTTCGCCCTGGTCCTGCTCCGGGTTCAGCCAGCCCGAGATGGCCTCTCTTAGTCTGCTCTCCACGGTCTGGTTGATGGCCAGGGTTGCCCCGGCGCAGGTGTGGCAGTGCTCGCCGGGGAGGTGTCTCAGGGCCGGCAGGCCTGCCATGATGCTCTCGCGCACGCTTCTGTGCAGCACATTGCCCAATGGCTCGGGGCGCGAGGTGGCGTGGCCGCCGCACCAGTGCTGGTCCCCATTGGGGAGGACGAACCCCTGCGTCGGGGCCACGTAGCAGCGCCGTGTCGCCGCCAGTGTCCCCGGCCTACCCGCCCCGGCCCCCCGCGCCCATTGCCGCAGGTCGCCATCCTGCCGCACACGATGGTACGGGCTCAGGAAGGGCACCTGCTGATGCAGAGGGCCTCGGTCCCCGGCCTGAAGTTCGCACTCTTCCTGGTACTCCGCCCACACCTGCTCCACTTGCTCCCAGGTGTCTGTGAAGAAGCGTACATAGCCCTCCTGCGTCAGGCGCAGGTGCGCATTGGCCTCGCCGCCCACGGGGATCAGGTGCATGTCCAGATCGGAGCTGCGCCCCTCCACCGGCCGGGGCTTCATCGATAGCAGTAGGCGCAGGAACTCCGGATAGCCGTCGGCATTGAGGCGCGTCAGAACGCAGTTGATGTGGATGACGGGGTGCGAGACGCCCAGGAGCGCCTTGGCGATCTGCACGTTGTGCAGTCCGGCCATCACCCGCTCCCAGCGTCCGGTCTGGCGACAGATGGTATTCTGCACCCGGGGCAAGTGGGTGTCCAGAGAGATGTGGATGCGTCCCAAGCCCGCACTCACCAGCCCCAGGGCCACCTCGGGCGTGAGTTGCAGAGCATTGGTGTTGAGGTTGCACGCCGCGCCGGCCCGAGTGGCGAAGCGGACCAGCCCGGCTGGCCCCCAGAGGTCCTCCCCCAGCGTGAGTGGCTCACCGCCGGTGAGGTACAGATATGGCCCATCCCCTTCCTGGTCGGCTGCCTCCTCGATCACCCGTCGCCAGTCGTCGGCGGTCATCCGCTGCGAGACAGGACGCTGGTTGCAGTAGACGCAACGGGGCGACATGTCGCAGGCCAAGGTGAGGTTCAGGCCCAGAAACGACAGGCGCAGCGGGACCTCTCGCGGCCACGTGTCGGGCCACGTTCCCAGCGTCTCCAGCAGGCGCTCCTCGTCCCGCTCGCCGGAGGCGATCATCTCCCGCACGCGCGGCTCGTTGATGGCCTTGAGCTGATCAACGGGGGTCGAGAAGACGTTCGCGGTGGCCGGGGGGGCCGTCAGCGCTCGGGCCGCCGCCTCCAGCGCCCCGGAGGTGAGGGCTTCCTGCCAGGGCGCGGAGCTCAACACCGCGCCCAGGGTGGCGGCGTGCTTGTCACGGAAGCCGGATAATGGCACCTGGCGTCCTCCGAGCGGGCCTCATCTGTACTGCCCCTATCCGAGCCGTAGTTGGCCCACGCCGTCTTGGGCCGCGATCAGCTCATCTTCCCACGTAGTGCCGTCGCTATCCGGGATGCGGCCCTCGCGGTCCATGGCCTCGAGCACGCCGGCCATCCCCTGCTCCAGCGAGACCGCCGGGACGAACTGCGGCACATCCCGGAACAGCTTCTCCGAGCTGTAGGTGACGTTGTGTGCGAAGATGTCCCTGCAGATGTCGATGCCCGGGCTACCGGCGGCCAGGAGCGTCCGCAAGGGGACGCCGACCAGCTCCACCTCGCGGCCGATCACCCGCATGGCGCAGCGGTGGTAGTCGGCCCATGTGGTGAACCCACGCCGGGTCATGTTGTACACTTGGCCGATGCAGTGGGGCTTCCCCAGGACGCCTACGAAGCACAGGGCGGCGTCATCCACGTGCAGGAACTGGTGGAGGGCGAGACCGTCGCCGCAGACGACGATGGGCTTCCCCTTGCGGACCCTGTCGATCCAGGAGAACTCCGAGGCGATCTGACGCAGCAGGCCCATGGCCGGACCGTAGGTGGTGGAGGGTTTGATGATCGTGACCGGGAAGCCTTCCCTGTAGTGGGCACCGAGAAGAACGGCGTCGGCGTCCACCTTGCCCCGGCCATAGGGAGTCTTGGGGCGCAGAGGATGGTCCTCGGTGGCCGGCAGCCAATCGTACTCCACCCCGTAGGTGCAGACGGTGGAGCAGTGGACGAACTGCCCCACCCCGCGGAAGGCCCGCAGGCTGCTCTCGGCGTCCTCGGCAGTGAAGCCGATCATGTCGATGGCGGCATCGAAGCGTTCGGCCTGCATGGCCTGCTCGAAGGCCGCGCGGTCCCTGCGGTCGCCGCAGATAGCCCGCACGCCCTCGGGCGCTTCGCAGCGCTGCCCCCTGTTGAAGCAGGTCACCTCGTGCCCGCACTCCAGCAGCCGCCGCACGATGCCGGTACTGATGTTCCCCGTGCCTCCGACGACACAGACCTTCATGGCTGTTCTGCCTCCTTGGACCTATCGAGACTCCAGTATATTCGCCGCCGCCCACTCAGTCGCCTCTGCTGTTGCATTCCTTGCTTCGGCCGTGCGCCCGCAATGGGCCGTTCTTCCCGCTCTCTCGCCGTTCTCAGCCGTTCTCTACGTCTCTGTGGTGAGTCTCCTCCCACGCTCTCACGCCCGCGGAAGGGCGCCATCGGTTATCCGTCGAACTCCTCTGCCATGGCGAGAATCTCTTTGTCCTCCCTGCGCTCACCCGTCATCTTCCGCGGGGATGCCACTCGGGCCTACCGCGACCCGGCCGTGGTGTATCAAGACGGCGTGTTCCGTTTGTTCTTCACGTTGGTGCTCACCGAGACCGACGGGCGCCCGTATTCATACACGGCGGTGAGCCGGAGCGAGGACCTGCTGCGGTGGACTGAGCCCCGCATCCTCACTCCACGAGACCGGGCGCTGAACTACTCCAGTCCCGGCAATGTGATCCGGTTTGGGGACGAGTGGGTGCTCTGTCTGCAGACCT
>CAYRFY010000159.1:0-1596 GCA_964423635.1 uncultured Armatimonadia bacterium
CGACGCTTGGGCGAAGAATCCCGTTGAATGCCAGGGGATTGTACGAGCTGCTCTTGCCGGGAGCGGACGCTCTCAGAATGACACTCTTGGCGAAGGCGGGCTTTGCGGCCGCGCTTCTAGGCGTCCGGATGGCCCTCGGGCTCGCGCACCACGAAGCGATAGCCGGTCCCCCACACGGTCTCGATGACGCAGGTTGCCATCCCCGCCTGGGTCAGTTTCTGGCGGGCTCGCTTCATGTGCGTGTCCACGGTCCGATAGTCGCCGTAGTCCGAGTCGTAGCCCCAGATCGTCTGGAGAATCTCCGGGCGTGAGAACACGTGCCGGGGACGGCCGGCGATGAGGGCGACGATATCGAATTCCCGCGGCGTCAGCGCCACCTCGGTACCCTTCACGCGCACCTCCCGGGTGTCCGGGTCCAGCTCGAAGCCCGGATAGCGCAGGGGGCGGGTGCCCGTCTCGGCCGCCGCGGCCGAGCGGCGCAAGACCGCCTTCACCCGCGCCACCACCTCCCGCGGGTTGAAGGGCTTGGTGATGTAGTCGTCGGCGCCGAACTCCAGACCCAGGATCGGGTCCACCTCGTCATCCCGCGCTGAGACGAAGATCGTCGGAATACTGTGCTTGTCCTTGAGCGTCTGCAGCACCTCATACCCGTCCATGCCCGGGAGCATGATGTCCAGTAGGATCAGGTCCGGCCGTCGCTTGTCGATGGCGTCCAGGCATGCGGGGCCGCTCTCGGCCGACCGCACCGAGAACTCCGACTTCCGCAGGTACATAGACAGTAGCTCCACCACGCCCGGATCGTCATCGACAATGAGTATTTCTGCCATGCGCAATCACCCACCCGTACAAACCCATAGTCCCACGCGCCGGTTCCCTCAAGCCGCAAGGACACGGTAAGCAATGGGGGAGATGTGGGCAAGAGTGACGGGCACGCCTGTGTCGCAGCCGGCACCATGCCCGCAGGCGACTTCCCGGGCCGCCACGCATCGCCATCGCCACGAGCACAGACCCCCTCCCTATTGCCCCGTCTCGCTCAGGCGCACCTGCTGGATGGACACCCGCACACCCTCGGCGCTGCAGGGATCGAACCGGAAAGATTGCAGTCTGCCGCGCCAACGGGGATTATCGCCCACGGGCAAGACGTACGTGTGGTACTGACCGTCATCGATCAGGTCGAAGCGCAGACTGTTGGCCTCGCTGATCGGGGAGGTGGCACCCGCCCAGAAGAGTTGGGCCTGATCGTCCTTCTCCAGGTTCTCCACCCGCATGCGCAGGATGACGTAGGGGAACTTGTCCGCAGCCACACGTCCCAGCGATACGCCCACCGCCGGGTCGCGCGAGGTGGTGGTGAAGTGCAAAGCTCCCTCCTCCACCCGCAGGCCGGTCACTCCCATCAATGCATTCCAGCCCTGCGTGCCGTCGGTGAAGTCCCAGGCGGTGCGGAGCTCTCTTCTGACCTCAGGCAGGTCGTAGGGTCCCAGACCCACGTCCGCCGGCGCGATGTTCGGCGGCCAGCCCTCCGCAGGCTCGCGGCAGAACACATCCCGCAGGGCTTCGTACATCTCGAAACCGAACTCCTTGCAGGGCTCCAGATAA
>CAYRFY010000159.1:1606-13465 GCA_964423635.1 uncultured Armatimonadia bacterium
GCCCTCCCCCCACTCGTTCAGCGGCGCCAGACCCAGAATCTTGATCTCGTTCTCGTCCGCGAAGCGCTTGGCATCCTCGCAGATCTTGCGGAACAGCGGCACGGTGCGGCCGTACACCACGGTGCCACGGTCCCCATGCCAGGGACGGTCGTCCCAGCCGGTGGCCATGTTCAGCAAAGAAGGCAAGACATCGGCCTCCAGCCGCTTGCTCCACCAGTCGTAGCTGGTGCGCGCACACAGCTCGAAGGGATAGTGCCGCGGGTCCTCGGCCAGCCCCATATGCTCCATGTAGTGGTACTGCGAGGTCATCTCATAGCCCTCGTCCTTGAGCACCTGCAGTGCCGCGGGGTCCAGCGGGTCGCCCATGGCGATGAAGGTGATGCCCTTGTACCCGGCGGCTTTCGTCATCTCCTGAGAGATGTCCAGCAGCCTCTTGGCGCCCTCGGTCCCGCCCATGTCACGGCGCATGTTCCCGGGGCTCCAGATCATCACCACCGGCCGGTCGTCGAGGCGATAGTATTCGTCCATCCCGAAGTAGTGGTCGATCCAGTATTGGGTGACCTCGCGCTGATCCTCTTCTGAGTGCGTACCGGGGGCATTGTGGTTCGCCCACATCACGCACCATTTCAGGTACTCGCGATAGCGGGCCTTCATGTAGGCGTCGTGGAGCCAGTGCTCCAGATGGCGGCTGCCGGCACTCCAGTACCAGTCCACCATGAAGAAGCTGATGCCGTGCTCCACCGCCCACTTGATCTGCCAGTCGGCACACTCCGGATTGGCCTCGTCATACCATCCCAGCACGGGCTTGCGCTCCGGAGCAACTCGGCGGATGGGAGCCCAGCGGTCCGCGGTGGACCAGCCGGGGAAGTAGAACGCACCGATCTCGTAGTCCGTCTCTGCGGGCCGAGGCTCGGGCACGTAGTCGGCCCGCGGGAGGTTCAGGCCTGGCTCGATGGCGATCGGCCCCGCCGCGGGTTCTGCCGGTGCGCCGAGACCCGAGAAGACCACCCTCGCCTCACCCTTCACCGGCTCAGCGGCCTGCAGAAAGATGCGGTGGTCCTCATCGATGAACGGCTCCACCGGCGCTATAGTGCGCCAGTCGCCCTCCTCGGCCACCGATACCCCGGCGGGCAATCGCAGATCGGCGATGCGCAGGTCGGTCGCGGTCTCCCCGCCCCGGTTGCTCAGGTGCAGGATGAGAGACATCCGGTTACCGGCCCGGGTGATGGCGTCCTCCAGGCCCACATAGGTGCACTCCACGTCCGGCGGGCCCTGGGGATCCTCGGCCAGCGCCAGGCGTCGCACGACGGCGGTGGCGCCCGGGGCGTTCGAGGGCGCCAGGCCCAGCGCGATCACGCTACCCGTCCAGGTCTTCTCCGAGGACAGGTCGATGTTGTAGGTGTGGAACTGCCCGTCCGCGCGCACCGGTATCTTCGCCTGAGACCAGCCATTGTGATCGGAAGACACCCACTTGATGTATGCCGCCTGGCCGCGGTCGAGCTTCATCTCCACCGAGGCCCACAGGCGCTCCTCCAGTGGGCAATCCAGAGGCGGGCTCATCACAAAGGCGTCGGCGCTGTCGCCGTTGCGGCACTGCATCCCCGCGGCCGTGGCCTCCACCGAGGCGCCGCGCGAGGGGCTCCAGCCGTGCAGGGCCTGAGAGAAGTCCCACGTGGGGTCTGTGGTGCGCCCCGTCGGGGTGCCCAGATCGACGATGCGGATCCAGTCCACCGCGAAGGTCTTCTGCCCCATCTCCGCTTCGGCGGGCCGTGGAAGGTCCAGGCGAAGCAGGATGATCTCCCCCTCCTTGTGCCAAAACGGGAAGACCTGATACTCGTGCCACTCCCCATCGCCGACCACGGAGAAGTGCGTCTCCTTCCCGGGAGAAAAGCCGCCGTAGGGGCTGTCGGTCGTGTTGGTCCAGAAGAACTCCGCATCTCCGCCCAGGTCGGTCCTGAGCCGGATATCCACGCGCTGCCAGGGGCTGGCGGCGATCTCGAACTGAGGGCTGCGAGTGAAGGGGTCCCAGTCCATGACTCGGCCCTGCAGGGCGCCTTCCTCGGCGCGCAGGTCGCTGATGTGGTTGGCCGCCACCCAGCCCTGGGTATCGCCCGCGGTGTCGAAGGTCCACTCGATCAGTGTCTGCGGCTGCGCCCAGAGCTGGGCGCAGACCAGTGTCGCGGCAATTGGCAGAAGAACGCGCATGTGGACACCTCCCCTGATTTGGGCAAGCAGTTGGCTTCGATCGTCGACGACGGCCTCCCCGCCACCGGCCCCTCGTAGGGTGATGGGGCATCGGGGGGGGATAACGGCGTCGAACGGCACTGATATCGCGTCACCCGCGACCCCCGCGCTCCAGCGGAGAGCGCCGGGAGGGGAGAACGACAAAAGAAAGCGTCCGGTGCAGCACTGTAGGGCGCGGGCTTGTACCGCGCCGATGGAGGGCGCCACACCGTGCCTCCCCCCGCCTGCGGGGGACTGACGGGGGTCTTCGCCGTACGGCCGTCGAGCCAACGACCGGGCCCCCACCCCGGCCAGCCGCGGACGGGGTGGGGGCACGGAAAACGGCGGCGCCGGGCCTTGGGCAGGGCCGCGGCGTCCTACCACACTATCCCGTGCACCGCGGCGGCGAAGCCGAGAATGTAGAGCAACTCGGCCACCTCCGAGCAAGCCCCCACGGTATCGCCGGTGTGCCCGCCCAGGCGGCGGTCGACGACGTGGGCGAAGAGAAGGACGCCCCCGATCCCCACGATAGCTCCCACACGCCCGGGAAGGCCGCCGAAAGCGAGCGCCATGACGGTGAGCAGAGCCCAGATACCGGCCTGCTCGTCGGTTACGGCTGAAAAGAACGCCCCTCCCATGCCGCCCTCGGGCCGGGCGTAGGCATGCCTTTGCATCACAGCGAGCTGCATGAACCGGCCGCAGACTGGGGCCAGGGCGAGAGCCATTACGCCTTCCCACGGCGCCATCCCCGCCACCAGCACCACCTTCAAGATCAGCAGACAGATGCAGCCCAGGACGGCGAAGGCGCCGGTGTTGGGGTCCTTCATGATCTCCAGAGCCCGCTCTCTAGGCGCTCTGGAGCCCAGGCCGTCGCAGGTGTCCATGAAGCCGTCGAGGTGGAGGCCGCCACTGACGGCCACGAGAGTGAGCACCCCGAGCGCCGCCGCCGCCGACCAGGGCAGCACATGCCAGGCCAAGGAGGCCACACCGGCCGCGATCGCCCCGATCAGCCCGCCCACCGGCACGAACCACCACAGCATTACCCGCGGCGGCACCCGGGCCTTCCCCAGCCACCGCTGGGGTATGGGGAGCGTCGTGAGCAGACCCAGTGCCGCCCACAGCCCGCGCATCAGTGGCCGATCTCCCACGGAAACTGGGAGGCCCCCAGGGCCTTGAGGTCCAGCACCTGGCCGGCCACCACGAGGAAGGCGTAGTCCGCCTTGCGGGCCAGGAACTGGTTGGCCCTCCCCAGCACGTCGCGGAACGCCCGCCCCGCCGGATAGGGCGGCACCAGCCCTGAGCCCACTTCATTGCTCACCACGATGAAGTCGTTGTGCCCCCCCTGCATGACGCCGACAAGGTCGGTCATCTCTACATCGATGCGCTGATCCAATTCGTCGCCGACGGCCGCCGGGACCGTCTCGCCCTGCATGACCTCGGGGGGCAGCAGTCCTGAAAGGTACATGCCGATGCAGTCGACGAGAACCAGGGCATGGGTTTCGGCGGCCTGCTGCACCGTGGCCGAGATGCTGCCATCGCACTCGAACGTTGTCCACTCCAGCGGCCGGCGGGCGCGGTGACGCGCCACGCGCTCGCTCATCTCACGATCCTGCACCGAGGCCGTGGCGACGAAGGCCACCGGGCCTCGATGGGTGCGGGCCAACTGCTCGGCGAAGCCGCTCTTGCCGCAACGGGCGCCACCGGTGATGAAGGTCAGACTACCGGGCATCTGCGTTCCCTCGTGCCGCCGCCGACTGCGCCCGCAGCCAGGCGGCATGTTCCGCAAGCGACATGGCCCCCATCTCGTGCACAAGATACTTCGGCGCCAGGGCGGAGATAACCTGCGCCACATGGGGGTCGGTGAGCGGCCGGTGCTGGTCGCCCGCGGCGAAGAAGTCCCCCGGCTCCGCGCCTTCCTTGTGCGGAGGCACCATCTGGGGCGGTGTCCAGTGCAGGTGCACCACCCGGGCCTGCGCGCCATTGCGCTCCAGGCCCGCCGCGATGCGCAATAGCTCCCGGCAGGCGGCGTCCTCACGGCCGATCTGGCGCAGGCGGTTCAGGTGATGGCCGGTATCCAGGCACAGGCCCGCATCGGCCTTCCCCAGCGAGCGCACGAAACCCGCGGCCGTTCCGGACTCCTCGGGATCGAGCCCGATCCCGTAGGCATTCTCGAAGACCAGGGCGAACGGGGGCTCATACTCGCCGAGCACATCCCGCACCAGGCGACTGAGCAGTTCCAGGAAGCCCTCGTTACCGGGCGTCTGAGCCGGCCGCGGTGTGTTCGGGGCCAAAGCGTAGTTGGCATGCCACACGGCATAGGCCGGCTCGCAGAAGGCCGCCCGGCGCAGCTCCTCGGCCCGCAGGCGCACCAGCTCCGAGTAGTCGGCGACCGCCTCATACCGCCGCCCGGCCTCGCCGTAGCACGGCACCTCGAGACCAACCAGCGGCAGCCAACTTCCCAGGCTGCGCAGATGAACGCCCGCGATGAGGTCCGCCGGCGGCGCCGTCTCCGCCGTGGCTCCACTGGCCAGAAGCTCAATGCCGCGGATCTCGTGTTCCGAGCAGAAACGACGCAGGCCGTCCCAGCCGTCCGAGAACCACTCTCGACCCCAGACGGTGAAATTGGTCAGCTCGATGGGCATCACAGTTTGTCGTCCACCCCCGCGTCGGCAAATGTTGCCATTTCGTCCAGGGTACGCGCCGCGGCCTTCAGAATGGTGAAAGCCAGGGCGGCCCCGGTTCCCTCGCCCAGCCGCATGTTGAGGTCGAGGATGGGCCGCAGGCCGATGAGCTCGAGCATGCGTTCATGCCCCGGCTCGGCGGAGCGGTGACCGGCGAACAGGAACTGCCGCGACGCCGGACAGGCCCGGGTCGCCACCAGCGCCGCCGAGGTGGAGATGAACCCGTCGATCACGCAGGGGATGCGCCGCGCCGAACAGCCCAGTATGACCCCCACCAGTCCGGCGATCTCGAAACCGCCCACCCTCTGCAGCACGTCCCAGGCGCAGTCGGAACTGGGCCGGTTGACCTCCAGCGCCCGGCGGATCACCTCGACCTTGTGATCCATCCCGGCGCGGTCCAGTCCCGTGCCCGGACCGGTAATGGTCGCGGGGTCGTCCCCGCCGCAGGCCGCCAGGATGGCGGTGGCCGCGGTGGTATTGCCGATGCCCATCTCTCCGGTCCCTGCCAGGTCCAGGCCACGGACGGCCTCCTCCTCCACCAGCGCGGCACCCGCGGCCACCGCCTGCCACATCTGCCCTTCCGTCATCGCCGGACCGACGGCCATGTTCGCCGTGCCGTCTGCCACCCGCAGATGCCTCAGCTCCGTTGTATCTCCGGGCACTTCGCCGGCCAGGCCGAGGTCCGCGATCACCACTCGGGCGCCGACCAACCGGGCCAGTACGTTCACTCCCGCCCCGCCGGCCAGCAAGTTGGCCACCATCTGCACGCTGACGGACTGCGGGAAGGCGCTGACGCCCTCGGCAACCACGCCGTGATCGCCCGCGAAGGTGAAGATGGCGCTTCTCTCCACGTGCGGACGCGGCTCTCCTATCATGCCTGCCAGCTCGATGGAAAGCTCCTCCAGGCGCCCCAGACTCCCGGGCGGCTTGGTCAGACTCGCCTGACGCCGCCCGGCGGCCTCCGCCGCCGCCCTGTCGAACGAGGGGATGGCGTCGCACAGCGAACGCACCACATCGGCATAGTGGCTCATGGTAGCGGTCTGTCACCTCTTGAGTTGGTCCCAAAGCGGCCCCGGTCGCGGGGCAGGGCAAGTCCCATTCGTTGCGGCGGCTCCGGGTCATTGCCCCCGCAGCCCTCGACGCGGTTGGTTCGCGACCGGCGAACCCGCCGGTGCCAAGAATCGGGGCGGCCCTGGATGAGGCCGCCCCGGTGTGAAGACGCAGGTTATTGGGCGAGAGTCTCTCGGCGACGTCTGGCCGGTGCCTCGGCGTCGCCCGGCCCGCCACGTGATTCGCAGCGCGGGGACCCCACCCCACCCCACGCCGTGGCCCCCCCCGTCGGACCCTCGACGTTACTGTTCCCGGCCTCCCGGGATGCGGGCCGCTACTTCTGGGCCTTGAACTTCGCCCAGTCGGACAGGAAGCTCTCCAGCCCGCGGTCCGTCAGGGAGTGCTTGAACATCTGCTCCAGCACCTTGAAGGGCATGGTGCAGATGTCGGCTCCGATCAACGCGGCCTGCAGCACGGTCATCGGGCTGCGGACGCTGGCGACGATGATCTCCGTGCTGAAGTCGTAGTTCTCGTAGACAGTGGCGATCTCCTCGACGAGCTTCATCCCGTCATTGCCCGCATCGTCCAGACGACCCACGAAGGGCGAGATGTAGCTGCCGCCGGCCTTCGCCGCCAGGAGCGCCTGATTGGCCGAGAAGCACAGGGTGACATTCGTCTTGATCCCCTCCTCCTTCAGGGCGCACACCGCCTTGATGCCCTCGGGGATCAGGGGGATCTTGACCACGATGTTCGGCGCCCACTTGGACAGCGCCTTGCCCTCCTCGATCATCTCCGGAGCGGTGACGCTGAGAACCTCCGCGCTGACGGGACCCGGGACGATGGAGGCAATCTCCTTGACGACCTCCTCGAAGTCCCGACCCTCCTTGAACACGATGCTGGGGTTCGTCGTGACGCCGTCCACAAGACCCCAGTCCATGCCCTGCTTGATCTCGTCAACGTTCGCCGTGTCGAGGAAGAACTTCATCTACTATCACCTCTGGCCTGCTCTTGGCAGGCGTCGAAACTGACAGGTCGCGGACGGGGGCCTCCGTGCGAGGCCGGCGCCCCTGTGACCTCATGCACAAACGCCGCTGAAGACGGGGGCATGGCTGCCCCCGTCTTCAGCGCTCTTTCCGTTCCCAATGCTCCCGGCCGCTACCGACTCGACGGACCCGAGACATTCTGCACGGAGGTCACCTCAGGAAGTGCCTCCTTCAGGTGGCGCTCGATGCCCATCGTTAGCGTCATCTGCGACATCGGACAGCCCTTGCAGGCCCCCTCCAGCTCTACCTGCACCGTGCCGTCGTCCAGCACATCGATCAAACTAACATTGCCGCCATGGGCCTCCAGCGCCGGACGTACCTGAGCCAGAGCCTCTTCTACTTTCGCCTTAAGGGACATGCAAGTCCTCCTTCATCCGCGTGGTGAGATCCGGCTCAGATTATATAACATAATTACGTTATCCGCAAGCCCTCTGTCCCACCCCACGGTGAAGCCGATGTAGGCTACATGAGCCTGTCGGTGAAGTCCCCGCAAACCCTCGAACAGGCGCGGACCGGTGACGTCCGGTGGTTGATCTGGGCTCCAATCCGGCGGTAACACGTGCGAAACACCATGACGACACTCTGCTTGCGCGTCTCGAGCTATGGCAACGAGGCACGTAGGCGGCCCAATCGACTTAGCCGACAGGCTCTACATGACCGCGCCTTCCCAGAGCACTACCTGCGTGCCCGGCGCGCCCGGCCGCAGACGGAGCTGCATCTCCTCGGTCTCGTCGGGACCCTGCTCGACCCCGTCTTCCAGCTCCCAGGGCCACGGTCCATTATACTCCATGGACTCACCGTGCGGCAAGGCTCGAGGGCCGACAGAACCCGGTGCTCGATCGGGCTCGGTGGGGGGGCGATTGCGCCAAAGATAGCCGCGGCCCCGGGCGTCTTCGGGCAGGGCGGCGTCCCCCGAGCGCCGCGGATGGCGATAGCGCCAGCCGTTTCCGGAGCGCGGCCCGCCTCGACGTTGCCAGGCGGGCTCGTCATCGGCCTGCGGGCCAAGCGGAGCCACTTGCGCGGCCCCGCGGTCGGGATAGGGGATGGCGTCCTCGGGCAGCAGCTCGGAACCTGCGGGACCCTCGGGCGGATAGCCATACTCGGCCCGCTTCTGGCGGAGCAAGGAGGCCCGCAGCCTTCTGTGTTCGGAGCTGTCCAGCCACGCTTCGTTAAGGTCCCGCACCTGCGGAGCATACTCCGGGGCAGAGCGGGCGCCTGCGGTGGCGGCATCGGGCACGGGAGCGACGCCTTCAGACTGCGCTTCCTCCGGGGGTGCCGGAGCGGTCGGAGCGGCATCACCTCCGACACCAAAGGACTGCAGAAGCTCAGAAGACATCACGGTGTAAAAGGGCAGACCGGCCACGGGCACCGGGACGGCGACCATGGCACCCAGGGCCTGTGAAGCCAGGAAAGGCACGGCGACGAGCAGTGTTGCCAGCAGTGAGAGCGGGGTGGGTGCGGTCACGAAAAAACCTCCTCTACAAGGGTATTCTCCTTGCAGAGCGAGTGCCGTGTACCGCAAAGGGGGGACGACAGCCAAAGCAGATAGCCTGCCCTCCCGGTGGCTGTCATCCGTCGTAGACGTCGCCGGGGTCGATTGTGTTCAGTCTTGCCGCCAAAGGCACAGGGCGCGGGGCAAGTGACGGCACGGGGCCACGCACAGCCATCACCCGCGCTCAGATGACGGGCGGCGAAAGAGCGCGGTACAAGGTGAACGAACCGCGAAGGCATCGCTGGCCGTTGGCTCTTCGGTTTCCGGAGCGGCGGCTATCTCCAGTGGTCCCCGTCGTGCTCGACGAGGAAGTCTATAGTGCCCTGGAAGTCGCGGAGACCGGCGGTGGTGCCCATTCCGGTGGTGCACAGGCCGCCCACGGCGTTGGCGAAGCGGGTGGTCTTCTCCAGGTCCCATCCCGCCAGCATGCCGCGGAGGAAGCCCGCCACGAAGGCGTCCCCCGAGCCGGTGCCGTCCACCGGGGTCACGGGGTAGGCCGGGGCCTGGACGATCTCGTCTCCGCGGCGCACGTAGGAGCCCTTCTCGCCCAGTTTGAGCCCGACGGTGCCGACGCCGAGGTCGATGAGCGCGGCGGCCACATCCGCGGGGTCGGTCTTGCCGGTGATCTCGGCGGCCTCGGAGAGGCTGGGGAGGAACACGTCGGTATAGGGAAACAGCGGAGCCATCAGCTCCATCCAGCGGCCGGTGGCGTCCCAGACGGTGTCGACGGAGGTGGTGACTCCGGCCTCCTTGGCGGCCTTAAGCACGGACGCGGCCGGCTCGCCGTCGAAGCCCGGCATCACCAGAGCGCCTGCGAAGTGGAATACCTTCGCGGCACAGATGGCCTTGAGGTCCAACTCCTGTGGCTTGACCCGGGCATTCGCGCCGATGTAGTGGATGAAGGTGCGCTCGCCGGCGTCGTCGATCATGATCATGGTTGCGGAGGTGCCGACTTGATCGTCGCGAAGCACCCCCGATACATCGGCGCCGTGGGACTTGAGAGTCTCGACCACGAAATCGCCGAAACCGTCGCTGCCCACCTTGCCCATGATCCCCACATCGCCGCCGAGCTTGAGCAGTGCCAGCCCCGTATTGGCGGCACAGCCCCCGATACCGATGCCGATCTCATCGACCAGAGACAGCCGGCCCCGCTCGGGCCATTCATTGACAGGGCGGCCGAACACATCGGCAACCAGGATTCCCAGGCAGACGACGTCAGGCACGAGCAATCACCTCAGAAACGTTTCGGTTGGCACAGGACTCTTGCGGCCCGGCGGGTTCGGCCCGGCGCCACAAGGCGCGCGCCTCACTTGGGTTGACTCTCCGCGAAGCCGATCTCCCACATGCGCTCCATGAGCTTCTCGGAGTAACGCTTGAAAGCCATGAGAGTATGCGTCTCGGCGATGCCCTTGATCTGGGCCAGGCGACCGGGAACGACCTCGGCCATGTCGTCATATTCGTGGACCTTGACGATGGCCACGATATCGTACAGCCCGGCGACCGAGTACGCCTCCGCCACTCCTTCCGTCTCCACCAGGGCCTGAGCGACCTCGGGCGTGCGGCCGACTTCCGTCCTGATAAGAACAACAGCGGTGACCATAGGGAGCCTCTCTCCCCGGCATGGATCGGCCCGGATACCGGCAGATTTCCGCGCAGGACGACAGAATCCTGCGTGCGAGGACGGGATAACGGCAACGAACAGACGCCTCCGGGGGCGCGCCCACCGACGCTGGAAGCAGGCTCTGGGTCGCGTCCCGGCCGTTTGCCGGCGTCCCGCCCTGCGGGATGGGGCTTTCCAGCCCGACGTGGCGAGCCGGCAGTGGCACCGACCCCGGGCGAACCTCCGCTCCGAGCTGTCCGGCTTGAGGCGGTGCTTCGCTAATCATCCAACGCAAGCAGCCAGTTGTGCGCCGGCACGGAAGCGAGGACCTCCGAGTAGTGCCAGGTCACCGCTCCGGGGACCAACTCCGTGGGCCTCTGAATCACGAAGTCCGCGAAGTCCGTGGCATTCCACGCCACGTACGCAAGGTCGAAGCGTCCGGCGATCTGCCCGCAATCCGCCTCCCAGTTCGGGAAGGGGATCGGGCCCGTATCGACCTGGTAGATCCAGTCGATATCATTGGCGTTCATCGTCTTGACGGGGTACTCCAGGCGGCAGCGCAGATCGCCGTCGGCGCCGCTGATCTCCGTGGCGGCTACGAGGACCTTGCCGGCCAGTGTGGCGCGGACGGCCGCCTGCCGCGTTTCAAGAGGTGTTGCCTCCACCCGGACGATGTTGACGTTGACCCTCTCGAATCTGCCGGCCACGGGGCCGACGTCCGGCCGGGCGTCGCCGGCGGCGGCGTGGCGCCGGAGGATGGCGAACTCCGTCTCGTTGAACACGCCGCAGAAGTCATAGTTGGGGCTCTGGAACAGGTCGCTTTCGGCGTACGTCCGCTCCGATTTGCACGAAGCCACGAGGAACAGCTCCTGCGTCGTTCCACGGGCCAGGTCCATCCATTCGACTCGCGCCTCCACCTGGATGCGCGCGTTGTTGGCGCGTCCGGGGGTGACGAAGGTTACAAAGGAGCGTGCGAAATCCACTGCCTGCATGAGAAGTGTCTCCTGTTGGCCGCGCCGCGGAGAGTGCCGGGGCCCCTTGCCGGAGCCGTCGTTGCGGCGGCGCTGGTTACGTCCGTTTTCACTCTTCCGGTTTGCCGCCGCAGCTCAGCAGCCCGAAGCCGGTGGTCTCGTCCAGCACGCGCACCGCCTCCACTCCGACAACCTCGATCAGGACGACCTCGAGAATATGCCAGGCCACAATACCGGCACGGATGCAGCCCGACCGGGCGTCATCGCCCCGGCCGAAGGCCGCGTGCATGTGCAGCACCGGCGTGCCCGTCTCATCGGGAAACAGTGTCCCAACCGCGGCGGCCTCGTGGGCGCCGACAAGTGCGGTGACGACCGGTACCGGGGGCAGGCGGGTGCCGTCTTCCGGGCCCACAACGAAGCGGCTCTTGTCATCGGCGCCCCCCACCATGACCGCCACGCCGGCGGGGATCGAGTGCTCGCGGGCGAACTGCTCCAGCACCTCGGGCATGCGCTCGCCGTGCTCCAGGCGGAGCACGAAGACACGCCCTACTTGGCCTTCAGAGTACTGCACGATGCGGCCTCCTGGATCAGACGATGCAGAGAGATGATCCGGGCACCCCTGTCTCCCTGTTGTGTGCGGGCGTCTGGCCGGCTGCCCGCCGGATCGATGACTCGTCCGCGGTGACAGCGCCACAACGCCACGGCGTACGGCCTGCGGCGAGCGCAGGTCCGAACAGGCTCCAGACTCACATTATGCATGAACGCACTGGGGCCACATTTCGCCATTTCCGCGTCCGGA
>CAYRFY010000160.1:0-7745 GCA_964423635.1 uncultured Armatimonadia bacterium
CGGGGCCCCCCACGATGTTGTCCGCCGCTTCGCCTTCACCTTTGAGCAAGAGGTCGGCTTTGGCGATGGCGTAGGTCTCGGCGTTTATCTCTTGGCCGTAGAGGTGGGTGGTTATCTGCTTGCCGTGGGCTTGGGCGATCTCATCCAGGGTGTCTTGCGCCACCGTCAGCATGCCCCCGGTGCCACAGGCGCCTCACCCCGGCGACCTGGCCTGCCCCGGAACGCTCCTGATCGACTGGCTGGATCGGGGGCTCAAAGAGTATGAGCTGCAGCTACGCTACCTGGAGGCCCTGGACGACCACAGCGTCCCCAGCGCCAGGATCCCTACCGGGACGCAAGTCTTCGCCGCGGCTTTCGGCTGCCCGGTGCACATCTACGAGGACTCCCCGCCGGCCGCCATGCCCCTGCTGTCCACCGCCGCGGAAGCGGACGCTCTAAGGGTGCCTTCGCTTGACGCCGAGCCCCTCCAGCGCTGCCTGCAGTACGGCAGGATGCTGCGAGACCGCCTGGGGCCTGATGTGCCGGTCCGCGTCCCGGACATCCAGAGCCCGTTCGATATCGCCGCCCTCATCTGGAAGAAGGAAGCCTTCTACCTGGCGATGCTGGACGATCCGGCAGCGGTGAAGCGACTGGTGGGCAAGTGCCGGACGCTGCTGGAGGGCTTCCTGCGGGCGTTTGTGGTAGAGCTGGGGGAGTGCAATCTTTGCCACTGCCCCAATGCCTGGGCACCTCCGGGTCTGGGGTGCTGGCTTTCTGAAGACGAGGCCGGTGCGATGTCGGTGGCCCTGTTCGAGGACTTCTGCGTGCCCACGCTGACCTCGCTGAGCGAGAGCTTCGGCGGTATCTTCATCCACTGCTGCGCCACCGCGGATCACCAGTACGGGAGCTTCCGCAAGATCCCCAACCTGCGCGGACTCAACCGGGTGTTCCAGGCACCGGGACCGCGGCGGGCGATCGAGGCGTTCTCCGGTGAGACCGTCCTGATGATGGCCTGGATGACCGAGGCCCAGCTTGGCGAGCTGCTGGAAATGGCGCTGCCAGACACGCGCTACCTGTTCGACATGTCAGGGCTGGACCTGGAGACGGCGAAGGGCGTGCACGAGAGGCTGAAGCAGGCCTGCGGGGGGTGAGCGGTGGTGCTCACCTCTCCCAGCGAGCGCCCGGGAGAGGTGAGCGGCAATGGCCCCCTACCTCACCCGGAACACCGCCACGCGGTCCAAGGCGATCCTGGCCTTGCTCGTCCACCACACCCGCGTCTCCATCTGGCTGGGGTCCCCCGGCCAGTCGCCCTCGATGGTGAACCACTCCCACCGCCCCGGGGTGTGGAAGTCGGCCGCTTTGAGGTGGGTGACGGCGCAGCTCTCTCCCGTGCCCTTGTAGCCGCCGGCGGACAGGTCCAGGGCGGCCAGCACCTCGTCGGCATCCAGCGCCGCGATCTGCTGCGGCGTAGCGTCCAGCCTCAGACGGAAGGCGGTGATGGTGCGCCCCGGAGGCATGTCGGCGTAAGGGCCGAAGAGGATATGGCAACTCGGCTCACCGGGCTCGGGGGACAGCCAGGCCCGGCCGCCGATGGCCTCAGCGTCCGAGAGCGGCTCTCCCGCTGCGTGGCGGAGGTTGGCCGCACTCCACACCGCCGCCGCCTGTGCCTTCGCCGGCGGGTTGGCCACCGGCACCACCGTCAGGTCCACCGGGCGGCTCTCATCCTGGCCCGGCGCCTGCAGGGTCAGCATCGCGCCGGTCGGTGGCTGGGCATCGAGCTTCAGTCTTAGCGCCTGCACTTGCTTCGTGGCCCCGGCGGGTATGGAGACGCCTCTGGAAAACTCCACTCCCCCTGCCTTCACGCCCACCCTCACGTCCGCGGCCTGCTCGCGCCCATTGGTCAGGCACAGTGGAACCGTGGTGGGCACCCCCTGCATGACGGCCCAGGCCAGGCGCTCGTTGAGGCTCTCGGCACCGATCATGACCCGGTCTTGAGACCAGGCGCGAATGGAGGCCATGGCGTCATCGAGACGGACGCAGGCGAAGCGCTCCGGGTCCAGGGCCGCGGCGATCTCGGCATGGGTCCGGCAGTGATGGGGCCAACTGTGCAGGTCCCCGTAGACGAGGATGACAAAGGGCGGGTAGTGCCGGTCGGCGATGGTCTCGATGCGGTTGACGACCCAGTCGATGGCTTTGGCCCGGGCGGCATCATCGCGAAACGCCCGCGTCCAGGGCTCCTGCCCGGCCGCCGGGACCTGCCAATAGGCCAGCTCGTGGTAGGCCACCGGCACTCCGCCGGGGAGCATGGCCAGCCGCGCCGGCCCGGCATTGATCGACAGGCCGGTGGGCCGGGTGATCTGGGCATATCGTTCCACCACTTCGCGTCGATTGGCCCCCCACATGTCGATGCAGTCGGTGTCGGCCAGTTCCGCCGCCACCCGCGTGTGCTCGGCGAACTGCTGGAGGTTGGGCATCACATCCGGGTAGACATAGCCGGCACCCGAGCAGCCCACGAAGAAGTAGTCGTTCTCCGTGGCGGTGTCGTAGAAGAACTGCAGCATGGCCGGGAACTGCGTGGCCATCAGGGGGTTGATCCCCCAGTTATTGGCCACCTGCCCTCGCTCTTTCTCAAACCAGCTCCCGTAGAAGAAGGGCATCGGGCCCTTCATGGTGTCTCCCTCGCTGGTCATGAAGCAGACGTAGAACTTGTCGGGGTTTAGCTTACCTCCGGCGTAGCGTGACCGTTGTTGCTGGAGGGGCTTTTCCGCCGGGATGCCGCAGTGGAAGCTCCAATTGTCACCGAAGTGGAAGGAGTAGTGCCCGTGGCGGCTGATGAGACTGCACCAGTAGTCCTCGGGCTCGCCATAGCCGGTGATCTGGGCGGGTGGTTCAAGGGCCGCGACAATGCGCTCGTACATCGCGGCCTGCTCCGGGCTGCCGCCGACCTTCGAGGCGCCGTAGCTCTGGCTCTCCTCCGGCGGGCAGGCGAGGTTGAAGACGAACCCCCGCTGCCGCACGGGCCAGTCGAAGCCCGCGAAGGGTCCGCAGCCGGCGAGGATGCCCTCCACCCGACCGTTGACCGCATGGGCGAAGCGGCGGTTACAGCGGGGCATGAGCTCGCGCAGCGCCCAGTCATAGGCGGCCAGACTGTCCGCGAACCTGCTGCGCAGGTCCTCCCGCAGTTCCAGACCGTACTGTGCCAGCGGAAGCGGAGCCGCGGCGACGGGACCCTGGCCCTCCGCCGACACGAAGCGCACCCGCCGCCACAGCACCTCCGCCCCCGGTCCGACGACATGTAGCTGGATATGGGAGAACCGCTGCGGTCCGCTGATACCGGCCAGCTCGGCCACATTCCAGCGCTTCACCCCCGGTTCGTGCTCCACCGATAGGCACAGGTCGTCCTCGCCCCCCGAGATCTCCCCGTCGCCGTCGCGATCCCAGGTGAGTTTGATCTGCCAACCGGCCCCTGCGCCCTGCACGGAGGCCACATCGACCTCGAGAAGAGGGTACTGCGAGACATCGATGCTCAAGGGCCCGTAGGAGGCGAAGCTCCAGTGCTCCCGCGGATTGCCCTCGACCATCCGCAGGCCCCGCCCGGGGACGATGGACAACCGGGGGTCGGCGGCGGGTCGGAGGTTTCGCAGGTCTACGTCGGTCGCGCCGGAGAAGTCCAGCCCCGGCCACGGCCCGGAGCCGGTGAAGCCGGGGCTGAGGCCCTCGAGCACCTCCGGCGCCACGGGAATGAGGTCTTCCACACCGGCGAGCGTGATGGCTACATAGCGCGACCCATCCACCTCCGGGTCGTATGCCACAAGGCCTTTGGTATCCGGGGCGAAGCGTTGGAACACCTCCGGCAGACTGTCCAGGTACTCCACCTGCAGGCCGTTACGCTCGCGGTAGATGTCCAGCCATTTGCGGTCCCAGGAATTGCCGAAATCCAGATACAATCGGGGGCCGGAACGGTTTGCCAGGCCCTGCAGCGCCTCGAGGCTGCAACGCTCTTCCCAGCTCAGGCCTCCGGCGTTGAAGACGACCGCGGGCTGACAGGCGGCGAGGGAGGTCAAGAGCACCAGCGGCAGCGTGGTCAGACAAAGGGGGTCGCGTGGGAGCATGGCGTGTCCTTTCGGGTGACGTGGCGGCGCACACCGCATGCCTGGGGCACGGAGGCAGAGGGATTTCGGCGACGGAGCAGGAGAGACCTCGTGTCTGCGGTGCCGCTCCGCAAGGCACGTCATCATCCGGGCCGGGGCAGGTCTCCGGTCTGTCTACGCCCAATAGATGCTTCATGGCATCGGGAGCAAAGGAGCCCTGTCGGCTAAGTCAGTCGGGTCGCCTACGTGCCTCGGTGCCATGTCTGAAAACGCGTAGGATGAGTGTCGTCAGGGTCCCACAAATGTGTTAGCTCCGCATTCAGGGCGCGCTTGCCCACGGCAGGTCGCCCGTCCGCCCATATCACAGAAGGCGGAAGGGCTTTGCCGACAGGCTCGGAGGTCTCCATGCCCATCTCGTCTTCACACCCCACCCGCCGGTTCGCGCCGGTGGCCGCCCTGTTCGCGGCGATCGCGCTGGGAGGTCTTCTCATGCCATGCAATGCCCAAGAGCCCACATGCCTGGTGCTGGCCGAGGGCTATGTTTCCGAGTACGCCTGGGCCAGGTACCAGGAGGCTCAGTTTCCCCTGCACCACCCGGGCTATGACTTCCTGATCCGCGGCATCACACAGCATGCGGACAGGTTCACCTCCTGGCTCTCCGGCTGGAAGGTGCGCAGGGTGGACCTGGAGCGTCTGCAGGGCCCGCTGGACCTGGCCGACGTGGACCTGGTGATCCTCGATGACGTGCGCCAATGCGTCTGCGATCCCCACGAGCCCACACTGGTGGAGTACGTCCGGGGGGGCGGCGCTGTTGTCTTCTACGCCGGGCGCTGGGGACTGGGGGGCTGCCCCAAGACCGAATACTCGGTGCCCGAGGAGGTCAGCAGCTTTCAGGACACGCCGCTGGGCGCCATCCTGCCGGTGGAGATCACCGCCACACCGGACCTGGAGATGCTCACCGGCGCTTCCGCGGAGGCCCAGAGGCCGGAGTTTTCCGACGCAAGTCTGGGTGCCGGCATCGACACCGGCGGCTGGCGACTGCTGGGGCTCCACGCCTGCGCGCCCCGGGGCGAGGTGCTGGCCACCGTGGACGGGTGGCCCCTGATTTGTGAGGGAACCTGCGGCGAGGGCCGGCTGATCGTCTACACCGGCGACGACCTGGCCTGGGTCCGGGCGGGCAAGCAGAGCCATGTGAACCCCTACGCCGGGACGTTGTGGCGCCGTCTGGCCGCGCTGGCCACCGGTAGCGACGTGACCGGCATCGCCGCCACGCCCGACCCCGCGCCTACCTGGGAGAAGACGGCGGCCTTCGCCCATCCCGAACAGCCCATGAACTTCCAGTGGGGAGGGTACTTCGCGCACCGCGATGACCTGATGGACAGTCTGTGGGCCCGGGACCTGGTGACACACTCAGCCACCAGCTACTACGGCGCCCCGGAGGCTCTGGGCAGGGCGGGGATCGAGGGCTGGCTGTCCTCGGGCCCACCTCTGCGCGCCCCGGCTTCGCTGGAGGACCCGCAGACCTGGATGGTCGATGCCGCCGGCAAGCCGATTGACAAGAGCCCGTGCTTCAGCAATCCGCAGGCGCTTGGGAACATGGCCGAGCGGATGGAGCAGTGGGCGACGGAGGCCGGCGATTCGGACTGGGTGACGTACGGCCACATGGGCGATGAGACCGAGTACCCTCTGTGCTTCTGCGAGCACTGCCGGAGCGCCTTCCGCGAGCAGACCGGGCACGAGCTGCCGGAGCTGAGGGATGACTTCTCGCCCGAGTACCTGGACCGCTGGATCGAGTTCCAGATGTTCCGCAATCGGGCCATCGGCGAGATGTACCGCAGGGCGGCCCGGGCGGCACGGGCCGCCAATCCGCGGCTGCGGATGTTCGCCTCGCTCCCGATCACCGGTGGCATGTGCCACGGTGACGACCAGTACCATACGCAGTCGGGCTTCGACCTGATCTGGGATCATACCTATCCGGGCACCATGGCCATCCGCGTGGGCCTCAATGCCCAGCTTCTCGAGGAGACCGCGCAATTGCAGGGGCGGCCCGGGGCGCCGATCCTGGACCTGCTCCAGGGCTTCGATTCGTATGACCGCGTGCCCAACATGCCGCCTGCCCCGTACATGCGGGAGATGGTCTGGCAGGCCGTGGCACACGGCATCGATTCCGTAGGCTGGTTCGTCTACAACGCGTTCTTTTGGAACCTGCCGGGTACCGAGGCCTGGGAGGAATGCGGACGGATGGCCCGCGACTTTCTGGAGCCCATGACCCCCACGCTTTATGAGATGGACAACTCCCCCCAGCCGGTGGGGCTGCTGTACAGCTACTCGCAGGAGGCTGTGGACGGTCTTAAGGAAGCCACCTGGGGAGATGACGAGCCGTGGACAGGCGTGATCCGCTGGTGGGCACACCACGCCACCCAGGAGGCCTACGAGGTGCTGAAATACGCCCACGTACCCTTCGGGGTCGTGAGCGAGTACCGGCTCTACGAGGGACGTGATCTGCCCTACCGGGCTCTGGTGATCCCCTATGTCGAGCACCTGCACGCGAGGACCCGGGCCGCGCTGGAGAGGTTCATCGCCGGAGGTGGTAAGGTATACCTGGGCGCCAATTCCACCCTCGAGTTGCCCGGCGCGGAGAAGCTCCCGGTAAGCTTCGACACCAAGTTCACCACCTGGTGGCCCAAGGAGCGCCGGGACGAATGGAACCAGCGCCGCGTGCGGCAGTACCTCATCGGCCCGTTCCTGGAGAAGGCCCGCCTGCTGCGCGGCGTCCTGAGCGAATTCACCGCGCAGTCGCCGATCGCCATCGACGACCCGGAGGTGGTCTGGAACCTGCGCCGGGCCGGTGAGGCCACGTACCTGTTCTGCATCAACGACCACCAGATCAACCCCACTTCGGCAGAGCTGCGGAAGCGGCGTCAGGGCTACAACCACTTCATGCTCATGCCCATGGAGTTCCCGCCGGCGGAGACCGAGCTCACCGTGCGCCAAGCGGGCTACCTGTACCGGCTGCCCGGCTCTCCCGGCGAGCCGATGAAGCTCGCGGCGGAGGGCAGCGCCATTTCCCTTTCGCTGGACGGCGGCGACGGCGCGCTGTTTCTGCTACTCCCCTCGCGGATCACCGGCGTGGAGTTCACCGCGGCGCCTCAGCGCAGGCCCACGGGTGTGTGGATCGGGGCGCGAGTGAGCACGGAGACCGGCGTGCTGCGGGGCTCCGTGCCGCTGCGGGTGGAGTTCGAGGCGGGCCAGGTGCGTCAGACGGTGTATGCCACCACCCGCGACGGGGTGCTGGACTGGGAAGCTCCATTGTTGAAGCCCTTCCCGGAGGGGGCGGTGACCGTCACGGTGACCGACCTGGCGTCGGGGATGACGGGAACGGCAACGACAGGATAACAGGATGGACAGGGGAACGGCAACGACAGGGCAACAGGATGGACAGGGGAACGGCAACGACAGGGCAACAGGATGGACAGGATAACGGCGGATGGGCAGGATGAAGGCAAACGACAAGATGGCAGGATCGACAGGGCAACGCCAACGACAAGGCAACAGGATGGACAGGGGAACGGCAACGACAGGATAACAGGATGGACAGGATAACGGCGGATGGGCAGGACGAAGGCAAACGACAAGATGGCAGGATCGACAGGGCAACGCCAACGACAAGGCAAC
>CAYRFY010000160.1:7845-13431 GCA_964423635.1 uncultured Armatimonadia bacterium
AGGATGACGACAGACGGCCGGACGACATGGGAGGGCATGACGGTCGTCGCGTACGGTCTCCGGCAAGGAGGAATGCGTCTTTGGCACGGATATCCTACCTCGCGCCGCTGCTCGGAATCCTCGCGAGTGCTTGCGTCGGCCAAGGGGTCGACACGCAGACCCGGCACGACTTCTCGTCACCCACAAGCGGCACCCACGCGACGCTGTCTGCCTACGCTGTCGCTCCGGGGCCTGAGATCGTGGATGGCGTGCTGAGGATGCTGCACGGGCGCCCTGCGGAACAGAGCGTGGTGGGTTTCGAGCGCAGTGCCATCGGGCCACGGCGTGATGTGGAGATCTCTTTCAGGTTCCATATCGACGAGGGAGCCGACGGCTTCGGCGTCGCGCTACTTCCCACTGCGGCCTATGGCGAGACCGGAGCCGGACCGGAGTTGGCCGCCTGGGAGGAGCCCAACATCCCCGGCGCCCTCGCAGTGGGCTTCGACGTGTACGATCCGCCCACAGACAACCCTTGCGACGCCAACGGCAACATCCACAAGCGGCCGGAGCGCGAGGTCTCGCTCCACTGGGACGGGGTGGAGGTGGCCAATGCGCTCTCGCCGGCGGAGTTCCGGGGCGGGAGCATGCATGAGGCGACAATCGGCGTGCGCTTCGTGGGCGGCGGGGCCCTGGTGAGTGTGAGCATCGACGGCCAGGCCGTGTACGAGGACAGGCTGGTCCCGGGCGCGCAGGCGTATGAGAGCCGGCTCGCCATCGGGGCGCGAACGGGTGGGCTCAGCACCAACCTGCAGATCGACGATGTCGCGGCCCGCTACGGACCGGTCACCGACCCTATCGCCCCGGTAGCCACAGTGACTGTCTTCGACGACGAGCTGGTGCACTCGGGGAACCGGGAGCCCACCCGGACCGTGGCATTGCCCGACCTGCCGGAGCCCCCGGGCCGCGTCATCCTGAGGCTCTGTCTGCAGGCGCCGCCGGGCGGCTTCGACCCCTGGGACCGCTCGGCGGCGGTCTACGTGTGGGACGGTGATGATCGCTACGAGGTGTGCCGCTACATCACCCCCTACGGCCGCGGCCATACGTGGCAGGTGGATGTCAGCGACACCCAGTCGCTCCTGCGGGGGCAAAGGAAGCTGGGTCTGTACATCGACACCTGGGTCGGCGGCGACACGCCGGACACGATGAAGGGCTGGAAGGTCACCGTAGACCTGAGCTACTACCCCGGCCCGCCGCGAAGGGTACCTGTGCGCGTGGTGAATCTGTGGTCCGGCCGCCCGGAGTATGGGAACCCGGAGGCGCCCCTGAGCGCGTTTTTCGAGCCACGCACGGTGGCGGTGCCCGACGGCGTGATGAGTGCGAAGCTCCGCTTGACCGTAACCGGCCACGGCCAGAATCCTGCCACCAAGAACGCCGCCGAGTTTCTGCCGGCCGACCGCACCGTCACGGTGAACGGCGCGCGCCACGAGAACCGCCTGTGGAAAACGGACTGCTACCTCAACCCCTGCCGCCCCCAGGGCGGGACCTGGAAGTACGACCGCGCGGGCTGGGCGCCGGGGGATGTCGTGACCCCCTGGACGATCGACGACCTGCCGATTCCCAACAACCGGGAGTTCTCCATCACCTACGAGCCCATGGAGTACGTCAACGAGAACCGCGACCAGGCCCGAGCATCCCATTGGGTGGAGGGCCAACTCGTGTTGTATGAGTAGCGACGCCAGGGGACGCCGCGTGCGCACCGGCCATAGGACCCGCAAGGTGTGGCGCCCAACGCACATCCGAAGCCGCTCACTGACAGCAGGCCCAGGCCCAAACCGACGCCCTGTGGGCCGGCGTGCGCGCGATCAACGCGGAGTTGCGAATCGCCGGAGAGTGGCTCGCCTGCGGAACACCCGTAGAGGCCGTGCGCCGCTGCTCCCCGTGCCTGTGGGCGCGTACGCTGCTGTGCGCCAACAGCGCATTGGTGGTGGTCGTCGTCAACCAGAGGTGCAGGGGGACTGCCGAGGCCTTCACTTGCGGACCGGTGGTAGACGCGCATCTGCAGGTGGCCCTGCCCGGGTGGCTGGAGGGGAAGGCTGAGCTGGTCACCGCCGAAGGCCTGGTTCCTCTGCGGCCCGACCGCCGGGACGATGTAATCGATCTGGAGCTGGACGGCGTCGCCGACGCGGCGATCGTCGTCATTCGATAGCCCCGCCGGCCGGGGCGCCCGCCATTGGCGCCCACGCAGTGAGCCCGCCACCTTGAGCCCTCGACGGGTGCCCGATCGGCCGCGTACCAGTCTCAGCCGGAGGAGGCTTCTGATGACAGCACGAGCAATGCTCTTTCTTGCCACCCTGTGCCTGGCGCAGGTCTGTCCCGCCCAGGAGCCTGCGGGCATCCCGCTGCGTCTGCAGCCCGCGGGACACAGCGCCGTCGTACGCGACATGGGCAACGGGGGGTTCGAGGTCCGCACCGTCGGCGAGGACCCCTATGTCCTGTGCGACGAGATAGCCCCCGGATACGACGCCTCGCAGTTGCGGGTGTTCAGCTTCGACTACATCTGCGGTGAGGGCCTGGACTTCTTCGAGGTGTTCTTCATCGCCCCGCGGTCAAGCTGGGTGAACGCCGTGGTGCCGGACATCTCCCCCGCCACGGAGTGGACCCACTTCTCCGCCAACGTGGCGGCCGTGGTGCCCGAGGAATGGGACGGGTCGGTGGAGCAGTTCCGCATCGACTTTGGCAGCGGCGAGGGCAAGACGGTGCGCGTGCGCGACATTCGGCTGCGACCGATGAACGCCGCCGAGGTGCAGGCGGAGGCGGAGGCCCGGGCGGCAAAGGAGAGGGTCATGGCCGAGCTGAGCCGCAGGGTCGAGGCGGCACTGGTCTCCCCGGCCCGCATCGAGACCGCGGGGAATGTGCTGGCGGCCACCCATGCCCTGGGAGACACGCACATTGCCGTGGTGGGCAAGGACCTGGACCTGGCCAGCCAACTGCGGGAGCACGCCGACGCTCTGGACCCGGCCGCCCACCTGCCGCCGCGGCTGGTGGTGGGCGAGGGTCCGGACCCGGAGAACCACACCGTGGTGCGCCTTCTCAACCGGCACCACATCTGTCAGGTGCAGTTCCTGGCCTACCCGCCGGAGGTGACAGGCGGCGTGCGGGTCTGTGCCGGCGAGATCGGCGGCACAAAGACCATCGTCACGGCGCCCTTTGCGGCCGGCTCCGTGCGCGAGCTGCGCCTGTTCGACAGCAATGGCAACCGGACGGGGTCGCTTCGCATCGCCGATGACATCCCGGCGCCCTTTGCCATCGCCGTGGGCGACTTTGCCGACGCGGCGGGCGACGAGATCGCCGTCGCCCCGCTACACGTGGCAGGAGACGCTCTTCCGGTCCTGATCCTGTCCGGCGCCGGGCGGGAGTTGGCGCGACTTGAGGTCAACCTCCCGGAGGGGGCGAATGGCGAACTTTCGCTCTCGGCCGCGGGCCCGGAGGGTGGAGCGGGAGGGCAACTGCTATTGGCTTACGTCTGCGGGCGGCCTGACTACTACGTGCTGCATCCGCGCAAGGGGACTCAGGAGACGGTGCAGGCCGGACTGGGCGCCGACTGTACCGGAGTGTATGCAACGGCGGACGGGCGCCATGTGGCCTCGATGACCGAGCCCGAGTTCTCTCACCTGGCCGTCGTGGGCGACGGAACCGGTGGGCGCATCAATGTGGGGGAGCGCGAGAACCTGTTCTGGGTCACCGCCGACGGCGCCTTTGACGGGGTGCCTGAAGGCAGGTACGTCAAGCGCTCGCGCTTTTCCCATATCCGCACGGATTTCGGCAGTCCTCAGGCCTCAACTCCGGACTTCGGCAATACGGACCCGGAGTTCTGGGCCGGCGCGACCTACCGCGACGCCGCCCGCAGCCGTGTGGCGAACTACGACACCGACCCACCCGTGTGCTGGGAGCCCTGCTTCACCCATCGCTGGTTCGCCGGTCAGGCGAGCCGGTGGGCCGAGGCCACGGACCCCGAGACCGGCCTGCCTGCCTACGTGCTGGTGGACCGCGAGAATGAGACCGGCTACTACGGCGAGTTCGGGGCCACGAGAGCCTTCGTCTCCGGCACCTACGCTCCCCATGTGACGCCCATCGATTGCTTCTACACCTACCCGCTGCGCACATTCCTGCGCGAGCTGGCCGTGAAGTTCCGCGGCAATCCCGAGCACTTCGTGGCCGTGGAGCCCAACCACGAGATGGAGATCAACGCCGAGAGCGAGACCTCCCACGGCGACTACAACCCCAACATGATCCGCGGCTTCCTGCGTTATCTTCTGGGCCTGTACGGGAGCCTGGAGGGGATCAACACGGTGTTTGGCACAGACTTCGGCCCGGAACGCTTCGACGCCCCACGGGACCTGGGCCGCGGCGAGTGGGACGGCTATGCGGAGTCCAATCCCTACTATCTGGTCTGGATGCGGTATCTCAACTATGTCATCTACCGCGTGGTGGCCGGAACGTACCGGGAGGCGCTGCTGGCGGGCTTTCCGCCGGAGGCCATCAAGTGCCACCAGATTCCGGATCACTACGCGATCGCGAGCCTGGCGGCCTTCAGCAAGCCGGCGCGCCGCATCACGCCCATCGACTGGAACCTCAACGCCGGGGTAGGCTTTGGGTGCACCAAGTATGGGGTCTGGTTCAACCAGGAGCACAACTGCGTCCAGGGGCCCCACAGCTCAGGCTTCGACGCGACGGTCATCGGCGAGTACCAATCGCTGCACCCGGATGCGGACATCGCCTATCAACAGCTTGCGTACATGCACGGCCACGGGGTGCAGTTCATCCACAACATGAACTGGCCTGAGGGGCACGACAGGGGGTATAACGCCTCGCTGGCCCAGGCCCTGACGCGCCTGGCCGAAGAGGACCGCCCGCGGCCGGGCCTCACCGGCGGCACGGGGCAGGTTCGGGCGGCCGGGGGGTACGACATTGTGGCTATCGGCACAGGCCCTGAGCACACGGGTCTGATCAAGAGCATCACGGCAGAGGGCGACTGGGAGGGCTCCGTCTACGTGGTGCCCTTCCACTCCCACGTGGCCATCGCGCCCCTGGAGGAGAGGCAGGAGCTGGACCTGTCCCGCGAGCCCATGGTGCTGGGCCCCTTCGCGGCCATCGATGCGGGGAACCTGGTCGAGGTCTCCTGTCTGGCCCGAGGCGATGACCTGACGCTCCGCGTGCTGCATCACGGGATCGAGATGGAGAGCCTGAGGCTGACGGCGCCGGTGGGGGAGCAGTGGCGACACGTGCGGCTGCTGGTGCGGGTGCAGATCGACACCGACGATCTCACACTGGAGCTGGCTTCGCGGGGGACAACGTCGCTGCGGGAGCTGGTGGCGGTGCGACACAGCGAACAGACGACGAAGCTGAAGAAGGGGGAGTTCGCGGGTCGGCGGCACCGGGGGGGCGTGACCTTCGACGTGCTGGGGCAGTAGATCGGGCCACGGGCGACCGACCGGTGAGTGCCCATCGGCGATGCGGCGATGGACTACGTTGCGGGCCCGGAGACCCGCGGGCACGGGCGACCGACCGGTGAGTGCCCATCGGCGATGCGGCGATGGACTACGTTGC
>CAYRFY010000161.1:0-13429 GCA_964423635.1 uncultured Armatimonadia bacterium
CGCCCGCGACCAGGGCACACTGCTTGGCGTACGGCTCCAGCTCAACCGCCACCTCCATCGAGGAGGTGCGACACATCTCCAGGACGATCAAATCGGCCTGCTCGCGTCCCCCGGCCCGGAGCCCCGCGCCCAGCGCCTCTGCCAGTTGCGCGATCGTCACCCCGGCGCCGTCCGGTTCGGCCAGCAAACCCGCCACACCCCCCAGGCCCCCCGGCCCTGCGCGCCCCCTGTGCCACGATGTCCTGCACACGCTGCAGCCTTGTGGCTGTGTCGGGCCCGAAGTCTGGCCCAAGCGTGGAGCAGACCACTGTGTGCCCCGGTGCGGCGCCGGCGAGGCTTGCCACCTTATCCGCCGCCCCCGTGGCCAACGGCCCCGCATCATCCACGGCAACCGTTACGGTCCACGCTTCGTCTGCACAGCACGGACCGGCCCACAGGAGCGCCAGCACTACAGCACTCGTAACCACGCTCCGCGCGCCCCTGCGACCTGTCTGCAGCCTCGCCACCGCTGGGCTCCCCTCGCTGGGTCACCGCCGTTTGGGACCTTCGCTTCGCCGGCTCTGTCTTGGTCCGGCCGCCTGCCCCTACTCTGCTCTCAGGACGCCGAAACCGAAGGGGTCCCTGGGCGACGAAGGCCTCGCCCGGCCGGTGCTGCCGTCGACTCCGGTCGGGCTGGCGGGCGGTCCCGTCACCGTCTTGAGTGAGAAGGCGCGGCTGAGGATCCAGCCCCTGTCCCCGGTGCTCTGAACGATGGGCTCGGTCTCCCCGCGCACCCGGGCGGCCACGAACCAGTAGTACGTGCTGGCAGGCGCCAGATCCATCGCCATCGTCCATGACATCGACCCGGTCGAGCCGGTGCTGGTCGTGGACAGGACCGGGCTCTCCTGCACCGCCCGTCCACTGGCGCTGGCGTTGTTGTAGATGCGCACCTGGTACTCGTTGGCGCCATAGGAGGGGCGCCACCTGAAGACGGTGTTGCCCTTACTGGCGTCCCAGTCCACAACCTCATTGCCGTCTGAGGGCGTCTCGGGAGTGGGCGGATAGAAGTAGGTGATCGGTCCGGCCGGATCGCTGGGCTCGCTCAAGCAGTCCGCGGGGTCCGCCTCGAAGTCGACGTCGGCAAGCTCTTCCACCTGCTGCGTACCCACCCCCGTCGCATCCGCGAACGGGATCCGCACACGGCCGGGGTCCACGATCCGCTGCAGCTTGTAGTAGTAGGTGCTGCCCGCGCTGAGTTCCAGGTGATTGTAGGTGGCGCTGACGCTGCCCTCTTCTCGGTCGGAGTTCTCATCCAGATACTCGAAGGTGAGCTCGAACGCCAGGTTCACGGAACGGGCGGGGTCGTCCTCGAAGTTGCTCAGTCTGCTTCCCGGCAGGGCCGAGATCAGGTAGTTGCGGCTGTCGGCGATGGCGGGGAAGCCCGCGGCGTTCCCGCGGAACACCAGCCAGCCGTGGGTCTTGTGGTTGCCGGGTATGTCGCCGACCAGCGCGTTCACCCGGACACGGGGCTCGGAACCCGGAGCGGCCTGACTGAGAAGTACCTCGACCGCGGGCGGGCTGCTGCTGTCCGCGCCTGTGGCGGTGCCGATGATCCCCCACAGGAGACCGGCGCCGGCGACCCAGGTTACCAGGTTATTCAGGCGAGCCTTGGACCGGGCCTTCTGCACCGTCGAGGCGGGCCGGTACATTACATGGCACTTGTCGCTGGTCCGCGGCATCGTTCCGCTCACCAGCTTGCAGGTGGACATGTTGGGCTCGACCCGCGTCACCTCGATGACGCCGATCTTCTGCATCACCACGCGCTCGAGGGCCGCATTCCAGACGCCGCGGACGGTGAGCAACTCCATGCCGACCTCGACACCATCGCGCTTGCCCAGGTTGACCAGGATATTGTCGGCGTAGTCGACGATGTCCACGTTCCCCCGGGGACGGCGGCTGGTCTGAATGGTGCGGACCGCACCCTCTGCCGCCGACCGCAGAGCCTCGTTGATGATGTCGGACTCCTCGCCGTTCCATCCCGGCACGGGCTTGGTGGTATACGAGTAGGTGGCTCCGTCCAGGTACTCGTCGGTGGCCACGTCAAGCAGCCGCACGGTCAGTACGCAGTGGCACTCGCCCTGCTCGCTGACCGACAGGGTGCCGACGTCGCCATTCGCCACCTTCTCCACCCTGAGCCGTTCACCGAGTCGCACCATCTGCGTGTCGGAGACGGACAGCCGGGGGTCATCGGGCTTGACGATCCCCAGAGCCTCCATCTCCCGCTTGGTGTCCGCCCGTGGAGTCACCACGAACTCCTGGGAGTCGTCCAATGCCAGGGAGACGGCGTCTGTTGCCATCTCGGCGATGAGGCTGCTGTTTTGTTCGGAGAGGTCCACGAAGGGCATCACGGCCACGGAGATGGCCTGGCTGATCTTCTGTGCGTGCGCCCCCCCTGCTGAGCACAGCGCGGCCAAAAGGACCGCAACGGTGACCAGTGACAGTGCTGTCGACGGACGAGACGTCCTCTGATGCGATCGGTGCATGACGGTCGGTTCCCTCCCAGGAGGCCTCGACTGTTAGCCTGGCGCAACGGCCCGGCAGTATAGCACACTACTTTTTGCTTTGTAAACTGCGCGCATAGGCCACGCCACGGCAGCCCACCAGCTCCGCCCACACGTCAACGTCGCAGCCCTAGTGCGGCGATTCCCGTGGTCTGTTGACCATCGTCGGCTCTTGCCGTCACTCTCACAATGTACCGCCCCGCGGGCACCCTCGCCCCCGCCGCGTTGCGCCCGTCCCAGGACACCGTCTGCACGCCCTGACCCTGCACAGCGCCGCTGCACAGCGCCCGCACCGAGCGCCCGGCGATGTTGAGGATCTCCACGTCCACCGCGGCGTCGGTGCCCAGGGTGTAGCTGATCTGCGCCCTGTCACCGCCCACTTGCTGCGCGGTCACGCCCGCCACCGTCAGGGCGCCGGCGTCTCCGCTGCGCACCACGATGGTGAACTGCCGCGGCTCGGCACCGGCCCGGAACTGGTACGAACCTGTGGTCCTCATGTAGATCGACTTGCCCGTCACCTTGTCCACCAGATAGGGCCTGGCGTCGGCGGGCATCGAGGTCAGATCCGGCCAGCGCAGGGATACGTCGGCTCCCACCGCATTCGTCCGCACCTGCAACGGCCATTGCGCCACGGCCTCGCCGCTTCCGCGCACATCCACCGCATAGCCCGTGCCGCTGTTGCCCAGAGAAGTGTAGATGTAGGTGGCGAAGTCGGGGACCGGCGGCTTGGCGCAGTCGAGGCCCACATCGTGCCCATCCGTGGCGGTCGGCGCCATCCCGAAGTGACAGGCGCTGTCGCACAGGCCCGCCACCGAAGCCTCCAAGTTCACCAGCCACCCGCCCTCGGGCGTGAGCACCGCGGGTTTGGCGTCGGCCAGCGAGGTCAGGGTCCCCTGTGCCCCGCTGATCTCGAGTGTGAAGGCCTCATTGGCCTTCAGCCATGTTCCCACCCAGGGCAGGAACACCGAGGTGTTCTGGTAGCCGCCCAGGGCGTAGGCGTACATCCCGCCCTCCACCGTCCCCGCCGCCAGCGCCTGCTGCATGGTCATCGTGCTCCCGGTGTTGTTGTCGCGCACCCGGGTTGTAAAGAAGTCGATGGTCACCGGGAAGGGGTTGCCCAGGAGGTTCCAGCCGGGCTGCACCGGGATACCGGCCGGGTCCACGCTGCTGGTGCCCTGCAGTGTGATGTCCACGGCCGACGGGAGGCGCATCCAGTACCCGGTGCCCAGCCTGAAGCGGTCCGCCGGTGCCTGCGGGTACTGCCGGTACTGCTGGGTGGAGCCCTGCCAGGTGGCCATGAGCAAATCAGCCGCAGGAATCCCCAACAGGGTCGCCGGGTCATTGCTCGAATAGTCATACGGCGTGGATATCAACTGCAATCCGGCGGGGAACGTGTGCAGACTGGTGAGAATGAAGTTCACATTCTCCGTGGTCTCCCCGCTCACCACCGTCACCGTCTGCTCCGCGGGGGTCGAGGTGAAGCCCACCGGTTCCGGACGGACCGTCACGGTTCCCGTCGGCACCAGCGGGAAGGTGAAGTTGTAGGTCGCCCCGCCGCTGCCCGGGTCCACGAGTGTCGCCGTGCTCACTACCGGTGTGGCGACGTCCACGTTGTTGGAGAGCACGTGCACGACCACTCCGCCCACCGGGGCGTTGCTGGAGCCTGCGACGATCTTGCCGGTGATGGCGCCCTCGGGCTCCGCCGACAGCGTGAAGAGCACCGGTGGGTCGGTGCGCTCGCTGGATTCTATAGTGACGTTCTGCTGGCCGGACGTGGCGTAGCCGGCGGCCTGGGCCCGCACCTGATACTGTCCGGGCTGCACGGACACCTCGGCCTCGCCGTTTTCACCGGTGACGCCGCTGGCAACCGTCACTGAACCCATCAGCACCTCAATCAGTGCATTGCCCACCGGGTCGCCTGCGATGTTTTGCACGCGGGCCACCAGCGTCCCGTCGGCCGCGGGCAGTTGGAAGTTCACCGTGGTGGTGTCACCGGTGGCCACCGATGCCTGGGCCCAGGCATCGCCGTAGTTGATGGGAGAGCCATCGGCAACGACATAGTAGTCGCCGACCGGCAGGTTCTCCACCTTGTACGCCCCGTCCACCGCCGTGACGGCGGTGCCCACCAGTTCCAGCGTGTCCCAGTCCGGCTCCTCGCCCATGGTCTGCTCCGCTCCGGCCTCCTGCTCCTCTTCGCCTTCCTCGCCCTCCTCCTCCTCCTCTTCCGGAACGGCGTAGACCTTGATGTTGACCAGGGCCAGGGGCGCCCCGGTGGCTTCGGAGGTGACGACGCCGGCGATGACTCCGGGCCGCGTCTTGGTCAGCGCGAAGTCGACCACGAAGGGGTCCCAGCCGCCGTGGGTGACCCAGCCGTCGTAGTGGTCGGTGAGGTAGTCCGGGCCGCGCCGAGCCTCCATGCTGTAGAAGCCGGGGGCAACGCCGGAGATCAGGTAAGAGCCGTCATCCTGGCAGCGCACGGCGTACTCCGGCGTGTCGGCACTGTCGCCCGGGGTGTGGTCACCCTTCCACAGCAGCACGATGGGGTTGGAGAGCGGGTCGCCCTCGTCGTGGATCGGGCCGCCGCCCTCGGCCGCCAGCACCCTGCCCTGGAAAGCTCCGGTCCGCATCCAACACAGCGCATTGTGCACCAGGTGACTGCGCTTGTTCATGCAGTGCGGGTTGTTGCTAGGATTGTGGTACTGGCGATGAACCGACTCCAGGCCGAAGGCCAGGTAGATGCACCGCGCCGTCGTTGTCGTGTCCTCATAGCGAACGGCCGCCGTGGAACCGTTGCCATATGTGTACAGCACGGTCGCTCCACCGAGGGCCTGAATCACGTCGGGGCGGAAGGAGTAGGGGTGCGCGTCCTGGTTGGTCTCGTGGCTGGCGGAGCCGGGCGTCTGCAGCTCGGTGGGCATGTCGGCACTGTCGGGCGCCGAGGTGACACCGTAGTGGTACCGCGGCGAGTTCTGGTTTACCCACGGATCGAACGCAACGGGGTCAGTTCCCGAGCCCGTCATCGTGAAGTTCGAAACACCGTAGTTCACGTTCTGTTGCGGAATCGGGGAGTACCCGGTGTGGAAGTCGACGTACTGGCCGCTGATGGTGTGGCTGATGAACGATGCCCGCAGGTACTGATTGTAGAAGTTGTTGGTCGTCGTACCATTGAGGGTGAGCGCCCAGCCGATATCCGAACCCGAGATCATCAGCCGGCCGCCGCGATCCAGGAAGAGGCCGAGGTCCGCTTGCGTGCCGGCATCGATCAGCGAGCCATCCGCGACCCACAGGTTCCCCGTGTGGGGTGAGGCCCAGATGACGGCCCGATTGGCCACGCGCTGAGCCACGGTGGCCGTGGCTTCCTGCGGCTCGCTCATGGCGGTACTGGGGTCCAACTGGTATTCGACGGTGGGCAGGTAATACTGGTACACGCTGAGTGGAATCGGCCCCCGGCAGATCACCCGCCAGATCTTGTACGGCTCGTCTGTGCCCCAGGAAGCGGCGTAGCCTCTGATCGTGTCGTAGTCTTCGTTACCCGCGTTCTCACTATCGCTGGGGTTGTAGGTGTGCCAGCCCTCGGTGTGCCACATTGCATTGAAGTCGTTGTTGTAGCCGAGTTCGAAGATGAAGTGCTGGCCCTCGCAGTAGTCGTTCACAAACAGCACGTTCCCGGCCGGGCTGAAAGCCTCGCTGGTGAACCCGTACACGCTGTCGTAGTTCCGCTCATTGCCCGAATTGTCCCGGGCAATGATGTCGAGGATCATGTCGCTGACCAGCGAGTTGGGGATGGTGTAGACCCCGCTGAAGATGCCGTCGCCGGCGGTGGCGTCACCGTTCTCGGGATCACCGTCATCGAAGAGCTCTATCTGGCCGATGGGCTGGCAGTCCCACTCAAGGTACTGGTACCCCGGGAATCCCGAGTCCCACTCGCCGGTACCGCTCCAGTAGTTCACCGGGTTATAGACCTTCACGTCCGGATCCTTGATCTGGGCCATGACTCGGGCCACACCGCTGTCCGCGTCGTACACGGGCACGCGGATGATGACGTCATCTCCGGCACCGAAGACGCGCTTGGGGTTGCCGGCCGCGTCGTGTGTGCTGGGCAGGTCGGTGAGTACGGGATTGGTGGTGTCCGCAAAACGCGTGACCCAGATGTCTCGAGCGGTGTTGGTCGCGTCCGCCCGATAGGACTCGTAGAAGATCCGCAGAGGCTGGCTCTCCAGCGGCATCGAGAACGTCGGGTTCAGATCGTCCGCTGTATTGGCGGCGTCCCAGTTGGAGACCATTGTCGGGTCCGGCGGCTCCTGGCTGGAGGTGGGAGTGGCGATGCGCCAGATGTTGAAGTCGCGGGTCAGGTCGCCCTCGGTGAGGCGGTCGCTGGCGAAGGCCAGATAGGCGCCGTCGCGGCTCCAGGCGGGCTGCATATCCAGCCCGCTGCCATCGGTGAGGTCCCCGCCCTCGCCGGTATGGACATCGATCCATCGAACCACGCTGGCTGTGCCCACCGTGGCTGTATAGGCGATGGCCTGGCCCGAGGGGCTCAGGCGGTTGCCGGTGGGGACCCACGCCGGGTCGGTGGCGATCTCGGCCGCGGGCTGAGTGAGCTGCACCTGGTTTCCTGCACCCGTGGCGGGAAGGGTGAAGATCGCCCAGTCGCCGTTGCCGGTGACGTCACACTGGTACGCGACAGAGGTCCCGTCCGGGCTCCAGGTGGGGTGCCGCTTCTTGAGGCCGGGCTGCCGGTCCGTCAGGCAGCTCATGATCCCGGGATTGCGCACCTCGACGGTGTAGATCTCGGAGTTGCCGGTGGCGGGATCGACATAGGCGAAGGCGATCAGGCGGGCGCCCGGGTCGTAGCAGGGCTCCACCTCGTCGCCGGGGAGGTCTGTGAGCTGCACCTGTTCCGCGCCGTCGGAGCGCATGATCCACAGGTTGTAGTTGGCTTCGAAGTTAGGGTCATCGGGGTAGGTGGGGTCGATGTACCCGTCCTCGTCGGCGTCCACACCGGTGGTGCTGAACACCACGCGATTGGTGGTGCTGCCCGGGGCGCCGTTGGGGTCCTTCTGGTCGATGTTGACTGCGTTGGCCGTCAGGTCAACATCCGGGTCGGTGAGCTGACTGGGACCCACGGGGCGGGGCAGGGGCGGGAGTTCGTGGCCGATGAAGCGCTGGGTCGTCGTCCGGCCGAGAGCATCATACGTGACCGTCGACGCTCCCCCGATCGGCATTCTTCCCGCAGAGAAGGCCTCCGCGCAAAGGGATAGGCCGATGGTGGCGATGGCCAAGGTGACCAGTAGCGAGATCCCCGACTGAGGGGCGTGGCCCTTCTGCAACACGATCACTCCCTTGACGGGTGGCACGGATAGCGCATTGAGCGCGATGTGTTCGCTGGGACAGCGACCGCCGCTCCCCGCTTCAGCCTCGCCGGCACCAGCCTCGGGACGAAGCACGCATCTCGCCCATGCGGGACGCGCGTTGTTGCTTAACGAACCATAGAGAGAACCGTTCCGACCGGGGTGCCTCGCCGCGCCAGCTAAAGGCCTTGTGCCGGAACCCGGCGATTATAGCACAGCATTTGAAACGTTGGCAAGCTGACGAGACACCCAGAGCGGCCCGGACCTTCCGCGGCCCGGGACGCGGCGCCGCACCCCGTGCCGCGTCCCGCCACGCCCCGACCACAAACGGCTCCCTGCACCCCGGCGGCCGCCGGAGTTCCCACTATGCCCGAAGTGGGACCGGTCGCAGGAGGGATGGTTGCGGCCATGGCCGCAGCGCCAATGACCGTGGGAGCCCTTGACCGAGCGGCCTCCCACCGGACACACAGCACCGGGCGGCCCGGTGCTTCCGGGCTCGCCCTGGGCCGGCGATGGCAGGACTATTCGTTGCCGGGTCACTTGCTACCTTCAATGACTTCTTCCACTTCTTCCGCAATGGCTTCGTCAGGGTGCTCATGGGCATGGGCGCGACGCGCGCTGAAGAGAAAGCCGGTCACAACGAAGGCGGGGACTGCGTTCCTGCTCGCGATCGGCCCTCGTTGGCGGTCGCCTGGAGACGCTCACGTAAGTTAATACCCCACCGGCTCCGGGGCGAAACCCGGCCCGCCGGCGGCCGCCGGTGCTCCGGGGAGGAGAGCGAGGCGAGCACACCGGTACCCGGTGGATCGCGGTCTCTGTCCCAGGGAGGTCTGCACCGTCACGTAGTCTGACTACGGCCGCCGAGCAAACACGGTTACCGCCCGGGGGCCGCCGTCAGCTTTGTCTGCGGCAGATGATCCGCGAGCCGGGAGCCTCCGGCTCGAAGCCGCTGCGCAACCAGATGTCGACCCCCTTCGCCACCGCGTACTCAACGGCCTCCCTCTGGATCACCTGCGGGAAACTCTCCCACTCCAGCAACTCGGGCCCGGAGATCTCAGGCACCTTGCGGGCGTCGTCGTACCGCCGGGGGTCCTTGTCATACAGACCGTCTACATCGGAGAACATCGTGGATGAAGGCTGATCCAGGGCGTCGGCCAGGGCCACCGCGGTGAGGTTGGACCCTCCCCGCCCCAGAATCGAGACCTCATCCCGCCCCGTCTGAGGGTCGTGATAGTACCCCTGGAAGCCCGCGACCACCGGAATCACCCGCAGGCTCAGCAGGGACTGGACGTACTCGGTGTCCACCTGCTCGATCCGCGCCCCGACGGCGCTGGCCGAGGTGATGATCCCCGCTTCCCGGCCGGTCATGGAGCACGCCGGGCACCCCACCGCCGAGAGAGCAATCGCCAGTGCCGAGTTGGCCCTCAACTCGCCGGACATCAGCAGCCGGGCGCTCTCTCGCGGCGAGGGATCGGCATCGATGCAGGCCAGCAAGTGTTCGAGCTTGTCCGTGGCCCAGTCGAAGGCCGAGACCACCACCACAGGCCAGATGCCCTGCTTCCAGGCGGGCAGGATGAAGTCGCGCGCCACCTCACGCAGGCGCTGCGCCCGCGCCATATTGCGCCGTGCCGCCAGCGTCCGGTAGATCTCGTTGAGGTCCTGAGCCCGATGACACTCGTCCAAGAGTCGGTCTTCATTGGGTCCGAAGCGGCTCTTGCCCTGCAAGGTCAGTCCGCCAAACTTCATCACCGGTACCAGCGCCATCAGACGTCTCAACCCCTTTCGTGGCCGGCCGCTCCGCCCGTCGGACGGTCCGGAACCGTGGGCCATCAAACGTCGCCTCACCCCCGCCCTGCCGGCCTCCCCCTCTCAGCGTCTCTCCGAGCCGCTTGTACTCCGCGATACGGCCGCGGAGACGGGAGGAGGGGGAAAGCGGCCAACGACCCGCGGTACAGACAGCCGCCGGCACCGCCATCGGTCGACCCGTCACCTCGCCAGCAGCAGGTGGACAGGGCCGATCAGGCCCGAGCGCAGCGTCTCCCTCATCATGGGAAGGGCCCGCTCGTAGTATGCGTTGAACCAGCCGCGGCTCCTGGCCTCGGCGACGACCCTCTCGCAGGCCGCCTGATTCGCCAAGGTGTTGGCCACCGTGACGCGCAATCGGTTCGGCCCCGCCACCAGCAGGCCGCTCACGTCCATCGTGTATGGTGGCCACAGGCACACGGGCAGCTCCTGCTCGTTGAGTAGCACCCGGGCCGCGTAGCAGACCTCCCCCAGGTCCAGGATGACTTCGGCGCTCAGGTACTCCTCGGCCACCACGAAACCGAACTCGTAGGCGACGGCCCCGGACAGATCGGCCAGCCCCAACTCGCCCCACTCCCCGACCCTGCAGGGCACCTGTGCAAACCGCGGGGACTGAGTGACCTCGATATCGCCGTCGACGATCTCGTAGGAGAAAACCACCTCGACACTTTCCGGTGTGTGCAGGTCGGCCAGGACGATGCTGCCCCCCGGTTTCACAGCCGCGGGGGTGCGCGCCGGCTCCCGCTCGGCCGGTCGCAGCACCACAAGAGCGCTCTCGCCGCCACGCAGGTTCATGCGCACTCGGGTCATCTCGCTGACTTCCCGGTGGACCGCCAGGAGGCCGCAGGTCCCGTCCGCCGGGTCCCAGCGTTCCAGCAGGCCCGGCTCGTCGGAGATGATGTCCATTTCCAGGGCCATGGACTCGGGGCCGTCATTCATCAGGAGAGCCACCTGCAGGGGCGCCAGATCGCGCACGGTCATGCGCAGGTTTGGCACCACGACGCTGGGCTGGATCCCGAACCGGCCCGTGCGCAGAGCCATCAGCCGTCCCAGCCGCCCCACCTCCTCCTCGGGCACGAGCAACACGGCCCTGTCGGCCCAGACCGCCGCCGCGAACCGGTCGGTGTCCCGGGGAATGCCGAAGCCCGCCGTCAGGCCGTCGAAGCGGGCCTGCTCGTCGATGCCGTCGCGCAGCTCATCGCCCGAGGGCAGGTCCGCCTCGGCCTCGGCGTCCATTGTCACGGCGCTGTCCCGCAGCAGTGCCAGGGCCTCGGCGCATCTGGGGCCGCCCTCGAGCTCCGAGGCGAAGGCCGGCGTCGTCCCGCAAAACACCACCCGCCCCCCGCTCTCATACAGGGCCGTCAATTGGTTGAGCACATCGGCGGGCAGACACGGAGTGACCGGAACGATCACGGTGCCGTAGAACTCTCCGGTGGTCTCGAGGATCCCCTCGGAGACGGCGGCACCGCGGATGGTGTCCGCGTCGACGTAGTCGAAGGCCACCTGCTCCTCGCGCAGGGCCTGTGTCACCTGCTCCAGGGAGCGCCAGGCGGCTTCGGCCGCCTCGCCATCGGGATCGGCCCAGACGGCCTCGATAGGATAGTACACCGCCACATCGGCCAATCCGACACCGGACCGCATCACGGCGCACAGCCGGCCCACATAGTCGGAAAAACCGTCGTACATCTCCCACTGGGGCGTATTGGGCCCGATGTGGTCCTGGGTCCGGAACAGGCCGCCGCCCCCGGTCTCGTAGGTGTAGGACATGGGGCAGATCATGGTGATCCCGCCCATGCAGTGATAGTCCACCAGCCACCGCATCTGCTCGAAAGTTAGGCCCAGACCGTACACGCCGTTGGTCTCCGTCACCGTCAGATTGGCAAACTCGCCTTCCACGCCCTCGGGGACCGTTCCCGCCGGCTTCTGGCGCGCGGCGGAAGCGGCGAACTGCGTGAAGTCGAAATTGTCCCGGCTCCAGTGCAACTGGCGCCAGATGGCGTCCACTCCCGGAGCGTGGAGGACACCGGCGGTCTTGAAGTAGTGCCCGAAACCGTGGCGCCCGTGGTCCAGCAGGTTGTCCTCCCCGCCCACATGGCCGGTGTGAATCAGGTCGTGGTCCTCGCACCAGTCGTTGATCTGCTCCCAGTAGGCCTCCTTGTAGAGGTCGGTCCACAGGTCACAAAACTCGCAGCGCACCTGAGCCACCACGGTTGGGGCGAACTGAAACTCCCCTGCCTCGATCTCGGGGTCTTCAGGAAACAGAGCCGGCAGATAGGGGCGCAGGTCGTAGCCGCGGCGGGCCTCGAACTGCCCCGGCAGGGCTTCGGTCCACGGTATCTGTCCGCTGCCCACCCGCCCCGGCAGGGCCGGTTCGTCGGTGAACACGCCGGGCACTGTGTCGCCGAAGTAGGCCCCGACAGCCTCGGCATACCTCTCGTGCGTCACATCAATGAAGCGCCGCACCGCCGCGGGGTTCATCAGGTCCACTCGGCCCTCGATGGCCGCCACAATGTAGAAGCTCAAAGCCACGGCGTCGGCAGGCGCCTCCACCTCGCCGCCGGTGAGGTCCACCGCCACCGGCGTCCGGTCTGAGAAACGCGCCACGGCGGCCACGCTCCCCTGCGGCACGGCAACCCTGGCCCCGCCGGCGGCGCGGAGCGTCCTTTGCGTGAGTACCCTGGCCGAGTATTCGGGATGCCCGTCCAGCACGGCGCCCTGCGCCGTGCCGCTGGGCCAGCCGCCCTCGTCATACAGCCACGCGTAGATTCCGGCTTCGTCGGCCGCCTCCACCGCCCACTTGACCGCCTGGAAATAGCCCTCCGTGAGATACCCCGGCGAGATGCCACGGACGAAGTCCTGCAGCCTGAAGCTCTCGCCCATCGGGTGGATGAAGAAGCCCCCACAGCCGGCGTCGGCCATGTCCTGGACCTGCTCCACGATGCGCTCGCGATCCAGTTCACCGTTCCAGATCCAAAACATCATCGGCCGGTACGCCGCGGGCGGGTCGACGAACCTGTCCAGCAACTGCTCGTAGTCATAATCCATGGGTCCGTCACTCCTCTTGTCCCCGGGTGGTTCCGGCCTGCCGGTCTTCAGGGCCGAGCCGTCAACACCTGGATGACCCGGCCGTCCGGGCCGATGTACACGAATTCGCCGTGCTCGGCGGTGGTGCGGTAGTGCAGCACCTTGGCAAACTCGCGGGGTACACGGTTCACGTCGCCGGGGTCCGGATCGAAGTGTCGATACGCGCCCCGGCCCTGCAATACCGGCTCTAGAGCCGACTTCGTCCAATACGTGCGGTACGGCAGCCCGAAACGCTCCTCGATCTCGCTTTGCCCCACACCCGGCCTGACGAAGCGTTGGAACTGGTAGTGCTCCCGGTATAGCGTGTACTGCTTGCTGAACGCCACAAGAGCCCCAAAGGCCACCACGGCCAGACCGACCACCACGACCAGGTACAGATTGCGCCGCCTCTGCGCGCGCGCCAGAAGCTGCAGAGCCGTGAGCCTCTTGTCACGGTCCTCCGAGACATCACCCACCGTCTGCATTCCCCTCACCGGGGCCCGCGGGACCCCTTCGCAATGATAGCGAACGTCTATCACTATACTTCCGCCACGGCGGCGGTTCTCCTGCCGGCGGGCGGAGGCCAAGAAGGAGACCCGCAACCGAGGGGGCGTGTGCCCTGCGGGCACCGAGACACCAACGGGCGGGACACCACCCCGTTCCTTGATCCTT
>CAYRFY010000162.1:0-812 GCA_964423635.1 uncultured Armatimonadia bacterium
GACGAAGTGGTGCTGGATCAGACCGATAAGCGCCATCGGTCCGCCGAAGCCGGTAGCGCCGATACGCAGGAATCTGCCGGCAAGTGCAGTGAGCCTCATGGGCAGGTAGCGACCCCCTCCCCGCACGCGGGGCAGTCCGGGCGGCGGGGGATAGAGACGGTGCTCAGATCGTAGTCCCACGCGTCAACCTGCAAGAGTCCCGGGGCAAGTTCACGCTCGTGCCCGGTGAGCAGCTTGATTGCCTCGACCACCTGCAGCGAGGCCACCATGCCGACCACCGGCGCGATGACGCCGGCCGTGGCCGCGGTTTCGCTGGAGCCTGCATCGGGCTCCTCGCGGTAGACGCAGCACAGGCAGGCGGTGCGCCGGGGGACGATGGGTGCCACCAGACCGTAGCTGCCGGAGAGCGCGCCGTAGACAAGAGGGATGCCCAGCGCCAGGGCCGCCGCGTTGAGGGCGAACTTGGCCCGGAAGTTGTCGACCGCGTCGATCACGACGTCCGCCCCGGCCACGAGCCCCGACACGTTGTCGTCGGCAATGCGCGCCACGTGGCTCTCGATTGTGATGTCAGAGTTGGCGCGGCGTAACCTGTCGGCCGCTGCCTCCACCTTGGGCCTGCCGGCCTGCACATCCTCCTCGTCGTACAGCATTTGCCGCTGGAGGTTGGACAGCTCGACCCTGTCGTGGTCCACGAGGCGCAGATGGCCGACGCCGGCCCGGGTCAGCATGCTCGCGGCGACGCTGCCCAGAGCCCCCACCCCGGCGACCACCGCCGTGCAGTTCCGCAGGCGTTCCTGGCCCGCCGGACCGAT
>CAYRFY010000162.1:822-13406 GCA_964423635.1 uncultured Armatimonadia bacterium
ATCTGCCGCTCGTAGCGCTGCATCTCTCGATCGTTGAGCATCGACCACACTCCCATGGGGGGATTGCCGTTTCAGGCCCCCGCGATCGGTGGCACGATCGAGATCGTCTCCCCATCGGCCACGGGCGTGTGCGGGCCCTGCAGGTCGACAATATCGCGCCCGCCCACGAACACCCTGACGAAAGGCTTCAGGGCGCCGTCGGCGCCGTAGAGTGCATCGGCAAGACCCGGGTACCGGGCCGCCAGGTTCTGTAGAGCCTCGCCCACGCTGGAGGCCTGCACTTCGACCACCTTGGTCTGTTGGGTGTGCCGTCTGAGGGGAGTGGGGAGCTTGATCGATACGGCCATCGGTGGGCCTCCTCTATCCGTTGCCGCACACCGGGCAGTCCGGGCGACGACGAGTCTCGTAGGTCTCGAACGTCATGTCCTGAGCGTCGTACGTCAGTAGCTTGCCGGCCAGCGGCTCGCCGTAGCCGGTGAGCACCTTGACGGCCTCAATGGCCGTCAGAGCCCCCAGCGACCCAGACAGCGCCCCCAGCACCCCGAAGCCCATCGGGTCCCACCAGTCGGGCACCTCGGGGATCAGGCACTGCAGGCAGGGGGTCCTGGGGGGGATGATGGCCGTCAGTTGTGCCTCCATGCCGTCCATGCCGCTATCGATCAGGGGCTTGCCCTGCCGCCAGCACTCGCGGTTGAGGAGGAGACGCTCGGAGAAGTTCGGAGAGGTGTCGCAGACGATGTCGACCTGCGAGACCCACTCCGCCACGTTGTCTTCGCACACATTGGCCTCGTAGGTCACGACCTCGGTGTCGGCGGTGAACCTGCGCAGGGTCTCCGCGGCCTGCGGAGCTCTGGGCTTGCCCACACCGTCGGCGCGCATGAGAATCTGGCGGTTGAGGTTGGAGGGAGTCAGGTCGCCTCCGTGAGCGATGACGAGTCTGCCTATGCCGGCGGCCGCCAGCCATATGGCCGTGGGCCCGCCGAGGCCGCCCAGCCGCGTGACGAGTGCCGAGCAGTTGCGCAAGATCCGCTGGGCCTCGACTCCGAAGCCGGGGATCTGTATCTGACGCTTGTACTTCTCCAGCTCCCATTCGGTCAGATCCACCAAGACTAGACGCTCCCTTCGGTGTGCGGCGGGGCTGGCGGCGCTGCTGTGGTCCGAGCTACTGGTACACTCTTGCCGCCGAAGCCTTGAAGGCGGCGTAGAGCTCCTTGCCGACCCCCAGCCCCAGGCGCTGCTCCGAGGCGTGAGTGATCTCTGCCGTCACGGTGACGTTCCCCTCCACCGTCACGCGAGTCCGGGCGCCCAGATGAGTGATCGCCGCCACCGTCCCGCGAATCACGTTCAGGGCCGACCCCTCCGGCTCGTCAATGGACAGAGAGACGTCCCACGGACTGCACACCAACTGCGCGGGGCCCTCCGCGGTGCCCGCGCAGTATAGCTGGGTGCCGCCGCAGTGCAATCGACAGAGGCCACCGGGCTGCATACTTGCCCGGCCGCGAAGGAGGTTCACCCCCACGAAGTCGGCGACGAACTGATTGCACGGGGCGGCGAGCAGCTCGCAGCGCGTCCCGACCTGCACCACTTTCCCTTGCTGCAGGACGCAGACGCGATCGCCCACAGTCATCGCGTCAACCGGGTCGTGGGTCACGATCACCGTCTGGAGACCGAGGGCGCTGATCGTCTGCCGGAGCTGACTGCGTACGGCCCGGCGCGTGGAGGTGTCCAGAGCCGACATGGGCTCATCCATCAGCAGCGCCCTCGCCCCGCTGGCGAGAGCGCGCGCCAGCGCGACGCGTTGCTGTTGCCCCCCGGAAAGGGCGGCCGGCCTCAGACCATCGAGGCCCGGCAGATGGACGGCGGCCAGCGCCTCCAGCGCGACCCGTCTGGCCTCGACCGCCCCTGCTCCGCGCCCTCTGGCCCCGTACATCACATTGCCCAGCACCGACAGGTGCGGCAGCAGGGCATAGTCCTGGAACACCATGCCGACCTGCCGCCGCTGTGGCGGCAGGAAGAGACGGTCGGAAGTATCGACCAGGACCCGTCCGTCCAGAATCACACGCCCCTTGTCGGGAGCGTCCAGCCCGGCGATGAGGCGTAGCGTCGTCGTCTTTCCGCAGCCGGTGGGGCCGACGAGAGCCAGACACTCGCGGTCGCCAACCTCGAAGGCGACATCCAGCGCATAGTCTCGGAGCTGCTTGCGTACGGCTACCTCGATCACAGCCGCCCCCCCATCTCAGCCAGAACCCAGCGTGCACCGACGAACATTACGCCCGAGAAGGCCAGTAACATGACGGCCAGAACCAGCGCCGTATCCACGTCGCCCTGCATGGCCGTAAGGATGGCAAGTGGCATCGTGCGCGTACTGCCCCGCATGTTCCCCGCGAACATGATCGTCGCGCCAAACTCCCCCACCGCGCGGCCCCAGCACAGGATCGCACCCGACACCAGCGCGGGCCAGCTCAGTGGAAGGGTGACCTTCGCGAACGTGCCCAGGTCACTAACCCCCAGCGTGCGGGATGCCTCCTCCAAGGACCGCGGGACCGCCTCGAACCCCGAGCGCGACGCCTGGATGAAGAAGGGCATGGCGATGAAGCACTGGGCGATCACCACGGCCAGAGTGGTGAAGGGGATCTCGACGCCTGCCAGCGACAAAGCATGCCCAAGCAAGCCTCGCCGACCGAACGCCATCAGCAGAGCCACGCCGGCCACCACCGGGGGAAGCACGAGAGGCAGTTGCAGGAGGGCGTCGATCACGCGCTTGCCGGGAAGACGCAGCCGTGCCAGCGCGTAGGCGGCGCCCGTGCCGATAGCACAGCACACCAGCGTCGCGACGAGGCTGGTACGCGCGGAGAGCAGCAGTGCGTCGAGCACGGCGGGGCTATGCAACCCACGCCACAGGTCATCGAGCGACACGTTGAGGATGAGCCCGACACAGGGCAGGGCAACGAAGGCCGCCGCCACCGCCGTCAGGGTGAGGGCGACGGCCTCCAATAGCCGCAGCCGGACGGCGCCGGGATGGACTCTGACACCGCGGCAGACCGGAACTGCGAGCCCTGCAGACGCGCCATCGCGAGGTGAGGTGGCCATCGGAGACCATGGTAGCACGCCGCAGTTCAGCACGGGTGGAAGAAACCTACATATGCGTGGTAAGAAATGCGGAAGGCTGCTGCACCTAGTGGCCTCCCGCTACTGCCACCAGGTTCCCCCCCATGTCACCCATGTATGCCCGCTCTTCGTCCACCGCCGGGGCGCCGAAGGCGTACAGATCGGGAAAGGCCTTGTACTGCCACTGTACCTGTCCGGTCGCCTCGTCGATGCAGCTCAGCGTGCCCAGACTCGAGAGCATCCACACACGCCCCTCCAAAGCCACCGGCGGCGTGGGGACCGAGCCCGTGGGCACTTCGGCCGTCCAGACCACGGCGCCATCGGAGCTGCGCTTGCTCACCCGGCCGTCGCTGTGGCGCACATAGGCGAACCGGCCATCGGCGGAGGCGCACACCGCCGCAGACTTGCCCTCGGCCATGCGCTGCTGCCCCGTGGCCGTATCCAGTACCGCCAGCCAGTAGCCGCGGTCGGTAACGAACAGGCTGTCTCCCACCACCACCGGCCCGCAGTCGGCGGGGCTGTAGTACCTCGAGGCCCCGCCCTCCTTCTCGCTCCCCTTGCCCGGCACTTTCCACACCAGGCTCCCTGCCTCCAGGTCTATTGCGTACACGAAGCGGTCCCAGCACCCGGCGTAGACCTTCTCGCCATCGCTGCACAGGTCGGATTCGATGCTGTAGCCCGGGTCCTCATTGCGCCACTGCTCGGCTCCTGTGGCCGGGTCCAGGCTCAGTACGTCCCCGGCGTTATTGGCACACAGCAGCCGGTCACCCACCCTCAGGGGAGACGAGTACACCGCCGCGCCGGTATCCTGTCGCCACAGCTCGGCGCCATCGGTGTTGAGACAATAGATGCAGCCGTCGGCGGAGGCAAACCAGACGCGCCCGGCCGCCGGGTCTACCGCCGGCCGCGAGCGCACCTCACCCCCGGTGGCGAAGGTCCACAGCACCTGGCCCGTGGCCGCCTGCAGGCAGTACAGGTTCCCGTCATTGGCTCCTACGTAGAGCCGATCGCCTGCGGCCGCCGGGGGCGACTGGCAGGAGCCATCGAGCCGGGCCTTCCACAGCGCCCGGCCGCTGCCGTCGTCCAGCCAGAAGGCCACCGTCCGCGAGGCCATCACCTGCTCTCCGGCTACAAGCTCCATGCGCAGCGTGTGGGCGCCGGGAGCCGGCCCCGCGGCCGGAAGCCGCGCTACCCACACAGCGCCCTCGCGGGTCATCTCGCCCGCCGGCTCCTTGCCCACAAAGCATCTGCCGGCCGTGATCTCCCGCCCTCCTGAGACCTCCATCTCCCAGCGCAGCCTGCCTGCCGACAGCACGGCCCCGTCGCCCGGAGTCACCGACACAACCTGCACCGCGGGCGGAGCTTGCGCCAGGGGCTTTTCCAGCAGCGTGACCATCTCAGGGGTGTCGCCGCAGAACTGATGGCACACCCGCAGGACGTTGTCCTTGATGGAGACGATGCCGAAGCCCCGCGTGTCGCCATAGGTGCTGCCGCCCATGACGGTGTCGATGCCCCCGGTCTGCCACGCCCGGGCGCCGTGGCCGTGGCCCAGGAGGATGAGCGCCACATTGCGCGTGGAAAGCAGATCCAGCAGTCGGGCGATGTCGTAGGCCGAGGCGAACTCCGTGCCCTGCAGAGGGTGATGGCAAAAGAAGACGATCGGCTGCTGAGGCGGGGTCTTGGCCAGCTCCTCCCCGAGCCACAGCAGCCCTTCTCTGGCGATGGAGGGTCTCGGGTCCTGCGGGCTGGCGGTATCGAAGCCGATGAACTTCAGCCCGGCCTGTTCGAAAGCGTAGAAGGCCGACCCGTGAAGCCGACGCAGTCGCGGGCGGCCGCAGTCCCAGGTATTGTCGTGATTCCCAAGCTGCAGGTAGCGCGGAAAGGGGAGAGCCTCGAACATGGCCATGTAGCCTTCCCAGTCGCCGTTGCCGCCGCCGTATTCATTCAGATCACCGGTGATGGTGGCGAAGGCCGCGGCGGGTACGCGGAGGGAAAAGGGCTGCAGGTCTATCTCGCCGGTGGGCAGCGCGGTGATAGCCTGGCGGCTTTGCGCCGCGGCGTGAGGATAGTGCACATCGGACAGATGCAGGAAGGTGATGTCCTCGACGGCGAAGGCCGCGGGGAGCAGACAGAGGCAGAGGAGGGCGAGGAAGCTACGCCAAAGGCCGGTAGCGGGCATAGGGACACTCCGTTTCGTGCGGGAAGTACCATTCAGTTTCCCCGTTCGGGTGCGGCGTCCCTGCACGGGGGGATGGCAGGTACCCTTGCCGTGGTCTCCGGGCGGCTCTCCCGCCCAACGGTCTTTGGGTCGCAGAGGGTCTCCCGGTGTCCGTAGCGAAATTGCGCCCATCCATCACGGGCCCGAGGTGACCCTCTCCATGCGCGGTGCCATCCCTGTCGTCATCTGCCTGCTACTTGCCACGGCAGCCTCCTCGTGGGCCCAGACCTCCACCGACCGCGAGGCCAAAGTCTGGTGCCACCTGTGCCCGTGGAACGCCCTGAACAACCTCTCCCACAGCCGCCGCGACTTCCCCCTGGGCCTGGGCATGCCCACGCACCCGGGCATGGCCGCAAGACAGGAGCCCCAGTCGCAGCGGGACTACATCCACGAATGCCTCAGCGCCGCCGAGGCGGGCATCGACGCCTTCGCCCTGGATGTCATCGTCGGCCAGCCCCTGGCCAACTGGCTGCCGGCGGTAGACGGCTACCTCAAGGCCGCCGAGACCGTCACCACCGAGACCGGCAGAGCCTTCTACTCCGCTCCCTGCCTGGACAACCCCGGCTCCCGCGACCCCGAGGACCTGGCGGCCTACATCGCCGAAATGGTGGGCGAGCGCGCCGCCTCGCCCGCCTGGCCGAAGCTGGATGGCAGGCCCGTCCTGTGGACTTACGCAGGGACGAACATGCCTGCGGCCAACTGGGCCGCCGTATCTGAGCTTCTTAGCTCGCGCGGCCTGGATCTGGTCTTCATCCTCGACGCCAACTCCCTGTACGCGCAGGCCTCGCCGGAGCCTACCGGGGAGGACCGCTGGTCCGGTCTGCCGACGGAGGAGCTGGACGGCCTGGCGGCCCTCCCCGTGGCCCTGTACCCGTTCAGGACCGACTTCGACCGACGGACGATGGAGCGCTGCAGCGAGTACCTGCGGGCCCGGCATCCGGAATCCCTGGCGGCGAAGCTCACCATCGGGACCGTCTGGCCGGGCTACTGGAGTCTGGGCAGCGGCTGGTATGTGGACCCCGAGTGCACCGGGGTCATCCGCGACACCTTCGCGCAGGCCGCCGACTGCCGCTGGCTGACGGTCACCACCTGGAACGACTACTACGAGACCACCCACTTCCAGCCCAGCCTCGGTTTCGGCACCGGGAGACTGGATCTGCTTCGGGCGCTGCTCAGCCGGTGGCGTGGGGAGGAACTCTGGCCCACCGAGCCGCGGCTGTACCTGTGGCAGCCCAACGAGGTGCAGATGGGCGAGGTCGTTGCGGGTGAGGTCCTGGCGCTATTGCCGGAAGGCGCCGGCGCGGTGGAGGCGAGGGTGAGTCTGTGCGATGTGACCGGAGCGGTCACGAGCGAAGGCGCATGGCAGACTCTGGAAGGCTCCGCGGTGAGGGTCGCCGCCTATGAGCTGGAGGCCGCCGAGGCCCGGGCCGGGGGCTGTCTGTATCTCAAGCTCGAGGTCCGCCTTTCCGGCGCGGAAGCGGCGACCTGCGTCTCGCAACCTATCTGCGTCTGGCCCGCCGGGTATCACCCGCTGGCCACCCGGCGCGGAACCATGTGGCGCGCAGGCTCGCAGTCCCGTGGACCCCAGGTGGTGATCGTGCACAGGGAGCCCAACCTGCCGAAGCGGATCGGCATCAGTTGGGCCGGGCCCTCGGTCCCGGCGGGCAGCCGCCTCCACGTGCGGCACAACTTCGGCCTCATCCACTTTCCCGGCGAGGCCGAAAGCCCTGTGGTCTACGACATGGAGCAGACCTACGGTCAGGGCCGGGCGCCTTGGGAGGTCTACCCCCCGGTGCCGCCGGAGCGGCGCTGGGGCTTCTACGATACGGTGATCGTCTTCCCCGACGGGTCCGTCAGGTGGTCTGAGCCGCAGTGGGTGCCGCCACAGCCGGGAACGGACCTGCAATGCGCCGGCCTGTGGCACCTGGATGAGACGGATGGCAGCAGGGCCGCGGATGCCTCGCCCTACGCCCACCACGCCGCGGCGCAGGGCGAACCCACCTGGGAGACACCGGGCGCCGTGGGCTCCGGCTGCCTCCGCCTAGACGGCAAGGACGATTGCCTCAGCGTCCCGGGGGGACGGTTCCCGCGGGGCGATTTCACCGTCTCGGCCTGGATCAAGCTCGATGTGGCCACCTCTGCGGGCTCGCGCTGCATCTATGTGGACATCAACGGCTCCATCATCCTTGCGGTGGACAAGGACGGGCACCTCACCTGCTCGCGGGCCTACTCAGGCGCGTGGGCGGCGGTGACGGGCTCTGTTGTCCTTCCCTCCGGCGAGTGGACACACGTGGCCGTCACCTACGATCGGGCCGCCTTGAGGCTGTACGTGAAAGGGGCTCTTGACGGGGAGGCCGCCTGCGAGGGAGAGCGGGCCAGCAATGTAACCGCGATCGGCTGCAATCCCTTCGGCGCCGGGAGCGGGTACTTCGCCGGTTGTCTGGATGAGGTAAGGGTACTGGCCAGGGCTCAGTCGGCGGACGAGGTCGCCGGCGAGGCGGCGCCGGGCCGTTTGCCGTAGCCGTTGACGCCATCTCAGGTCGGGGCCGTACCCCGCCGGCCTTGGGGCACCACCTTGGCGCGGTACAGGCCCGCGGCCGACAGTGCGCCGACGGGTGTTGTCGCTGTAGAGCGGGGGCCTGTACCCCGCCGGCGTTGGGGCTCCACCTTGGCGCGGTACAGGCCCGCGTCCGACAGTGCGCCGACGGGTGTTGTCGCTGTAGAGCGGGGGCCTGTGAGCCTGTCGACAAAGTGCCTTCGGACCCTCGGATACGCGCAGGCGAGTGACGTCCTGTGGGTAAAAGCGTCGTCAATGCGGCGGTAACACGCATAGGAGACCATGACGACACTCATCCTACGCGTTCCGAGCTATGGCAACGAGGCACGTAGGCGGCCCAATTGACTTAGCCGACAGGCTCCTGTACCCCGCCGGCGTTGGGGCTCCACCTTGGCGCGGTACAGGCCCGCGGCCGACAGTGCGCCGACGGGTGTTGTCGCTGTAGAGCGGGGGCCTGTACCCCGCCGGCGTTGGGGCTCCACCCTGGCGCGGTACCGGCCCGCGTCCTGGAGACGTGCGGCGCCCGCGCCCTGCAGGCGTGCGACGCTCGCTAGGCCTCAGCCCACCCCAGCCACTCCTCCTTAGTCGGGGGCACCAGGAGCTCTTCGGGCATGGGCGGGAAGCCCTCCTGCAGGTCCTCATACATCCCAGGCAGACCCCACTTCTCCCAGTCACGCTCGTCGGGCTCCCCGATGGGGCTCTTGCCCATAGCGGCCGGCTCGGCCGTGGCGAGCATTTCGGCGTCGGCCGGGGTCCAGGGGCCTACCGAGTAGAAGCGCATCATGCTCGCCTCGGCGCATCTGGGGGCCTTGTCGCCCACGTAGACCACGCGGTACGACAACGTCCGCATGGGCAGCCAGACGCCTTGCTCAATCTGCCGGATGTCCTCGGCCAGCGTGCTGGTCCTCTCAATGGCACCCTCGATGCCGTAGAGCATGGTATCCACGCGGAGGGGCGTGAAGGCGAGCTCGGGGCAGAGCCAGACGGCGGTGATGTGGGTATCGTCCGGCCTCAGGGGGCGGGGCTTGTAGCCGTGGGTGAGAAGGACCCGGCACGGGCGCCCCTGGACCACGGGGCTTTGGGGCCACAAGGAGACGTGGTGGGGCGGCAGGGAGGAGAAACTATGCGGGTGGAAGCTGCCCCCAAACATCCAGAACTGCCGCAGCGGGCGCCTGGTGACCAGCAGGGGAGTAGCGGTACGCCGCGTGGTGAGCTTGCCGCTGGTGGAATCATACGTGTGGAGCGTCCTTCCGTCGCAGGTGGTGATCTTCACCACGCTGCGCCGCCTGCGGTGCAGGTCTCCCACGGCGTAGGCTCGGGCAAAGCCCCAGACGTTGTCCTCGCGGGCTCCTGATCCCTGGGCGAACAAGCCTCGTTGGTCCACGCGCCAGCGCGCGCCGTCGCAGACGAAGTGGAACGCGAAGGCCTCTCCGGAACCGTGGCCCTCCGCCAGCAGACCGGTGGGGCCGGTGCGGTCCAGCACCCAGAGCGCCTGGGCCCGGAAGGCGGTGAGTGCCTGCTCCCGGTAGGCCAGGGCCGCCAGTGCCCGACAGACCCGGTCGTCGAGGCCGAGACTTGCCTTTGTACCGTCGACCTCCGTGCCATCGGCGGCCCGCACCGGGCCGGTATCCGCACGCCAACCCCGCAGGGGATGGAACACCAGATACGGCCGCAGACGCCCGTCGGGGAGGCGCTCCATGAACCGCCGCCCGACCCGCCGGTACTGCCGGTGGCAGCGGCAGATGTAGATCAGCCCGTCATCGGCAAAGTCCGCATCGTAATCGCCCTCCTGATCCCAGAACCCGCCCCGGCAGGTGCCGGTGTGGCAGCGGGGGAGGCGGCCCTCGAACAGGGCAGAGGCGGCGCACAGCAGGGTGTACAGGACCGCCCACGCGGTGATGATGCTCAGCGGGAAGCCGAGGATCAGCCCGAGCCAGCCGAAGCGATGGTAGGCCTCCGCAGCTCCCGCGAGGCCGAGCAGAAAGAAGACGATGAGAGACAGACACTCGATGAGGGTGACGGCGGCCCGGCGTGAGACCTGACGCGGCGACAGGGTCATGCCGGCTCTCCCCTTATCGCACCCTGGGTTCAGACCGATACTTCACGCGGCTTTCGCCCGGTGGGTGCTCGTCACCTGCCGTGCGCGCCGCCGCCACACGAGAAGGACCGCGCAGGAGGTGGGGACCTGAAGGGGGAAACAAAACAGCCGTCGGGAGAGTTTCCCGACGGCCGTTTGATTGCAGATGGTGGACGAGAAGAGATTCGAACTCTCGACCTCCTCCGTGCGAGGGAGGCGCTCTCCCAGCTGAGCTACTCGCCCAAACGCATACTGGACAGTTATTATACCGACGTGCCCGCGGCGGCGTCAAGGACGATTCGCCCTGGAGTGGTGACCTGCGGCCGCAGGCGAGACCACGGTGCCACAGGCCGCACAGGATACAGGGTCTGGGGCCCGGGCCCCAGCGGGGGGGGGCGGGGCAGAGCCCCGCGACGTTAGCCGGGTCCGCAAGCGGCGAAGACAATCCGCGATGTTTGCCGGACGCGCGACACGAACACTCGCAAGCGCCGATTCGCCCGCCTCGAAAGAACGCACCCCGCCCCGGGGGCTATGAAGAGACGCAGATGACGCACGGAACTGTCGGGCAGTGCCGCTGCACCTGACGCTCTGCAAAGTGGGCGCAAGACGAGCCGACGCGATAGAGACAACCGGTGTCTGCCGCGCGTCGTCTCTTGCAGCCGCACAAGTCCCGGTCTTCCCATCCTTTCCCGGAGGCCCAAGGCCCATGTCTCCCGACTCACAGCCCCTGCCCTATCAGGACCCGTCCCTGCCCGCCGAGCAGCGGGCGAGCGACCTCGTCTCCCGTATGAGTGCTGAGGAGAAGGTCTCCCAGATGCTCCATGAGGCCCCGGCCGTCCCGAGGCTGGGAGTGCCGGCGTACAACTGGTGGAACGAGTGCCTCCACGGGGTGGGACGCGCGGGGATCGCCACCGTCTTCCCCCAGGCCATCGGTCTGGCCGCCACCTGGAACACCGACCTCATGGGCCGCGTGGCCATGGCAATCAGCGACGAGGCCCGGGCCAAGCACCACCACGCTCTGGCCGCGGACGGCACTTCGGAATGGTACTTCGGCCTCACCTTCTGGTCGCCGAATATCAACATCTTCCGCGATCCGCGTTGGGGCCGGGGCCAGGAGACCTATGGCGAGGACCCCTACCTCACTTCGCGCATGGGAGTGGCCTTCGTCCGGGGCCTGCAGGGCGAGGACCCCACGTACCTCAAACTGGTCGCGACCCCGAAGCACTATGCCGTGCACAGCGGGCCGGAGAAGGACCGCCATGGGTTTGACGCCGTCGTCGGGCAGCGCGATCTGCGCGAGACCTACCTGCCCGCTTTCGAGGCCTGCGTGAAAGAGGGCGGGGCCTGTTCGGTGATGTCGGCCTACAACCGAACCAACGGTGAGGCCTGCAGCGCCGGCCCGACGCTGCTGCAGGGCATCCTTCGGGACGAATGGGGTTTCGCGGGCTATGTGGTCTCCGACTGCGGCGCCATCGACGATATCCATGCCCACCACAATCTGGCGCAGACCGCGGAGGAGGCCGCGGCTTTGGCGGTGCAGGCCGGCTGCGATCTCAACTGCGGCTGCACCTACAAGGCACTGAGCGCCGCGCTGGATCAAGGGCTCGTGACCGAGGCCGAGATCGACCGCTGCGTCACCCGTCTGTTCGAGGCCCGCTTCCGTCTGGGCATGTTCGACCGGCCGGAGCAAGTGCCGTACGCACAGATTCCCATCGAGGTCAACGACTGTGCGCAGCATCGCGAGCTGGCTCTTCGGGCCGCGCGGGAGTCCATCGTGCTCTTGCGCAACAAAGGCGGGCTTCTCCCGCTGGGAGAGAACGTGAAGACCATCGCCGTCGTCGGCCCCAATGCCGATGATGTCGAGGTGCTGTTGGGCAACTACAACGGCGAGCCCTCGCACGCCGTGACCCCGCTGGCGGGCATCCGCAACCGTGCCGGAGACGCAGTGCAGGTGCGGTACGCCAAAGGCTGCGAGCTGGTGGGCGGTTCGGTTGAGTCCTTTGCCGAGGCCTTCGAGGTCGCCACGGAGGCAGATGTCATCATCGCCGTCATGGGTCTCTCGGCCTGCCTGGAGGGCGAGGAAGGCGAAACCAACCTCATCGACAAGAGCGGCGACCGCACGGACATCAACCTGCCCGGCATGCAGGAGGCCCTGCTCAAGCAGCTCCACGGCCTGGGCAAGCCCATCGTGCTCGTCCTGCTCAGCGGCAGCGCCGTGGCGGTGAACTGGGCCCACGAAAACGCCGCCGCGATCCTGGCCACCTGGTACGGCGGGGAGGAGGCGGGCACGGCCGTGGCCGAGGTGCTCTTTGGGGATTACAGCCCCGCCGGTCGGCTGCCGGTGACGTTCTACAAGTCCCTGCAGCAGCTCCCGCCCTTCGAGGACTACGCCATGAGCGGCCGCACCTACCGGTTCATGCAGGAGGAACCTCTCTACGGCTTCGGCTACGGCCTGAGCTACACGCTCTTTGCCTACAGAAACCTCCGGCTCTCCGCGGAGAGCATCCGGGCAGGCGAGAGCGTCGAGGTCTCGGTGGAGGTGAGCAATCTGGGTGCCCGGGCCGGGGACGAGGTGGTCCAGCTCTACCTCAGCGACGTCCGGGCCACGGTGCCGGTGCCGATCC
>CAYRFY010000163.1:0-8738 GCA_964423635.1 uncultured Armatimonadia bacterium
GTGAGGATCGAGAGCGTCGCCGTGTTCGGACTCGGCAAGGTTGGAGAGCTCGTCTACTGCCTGGCGAAGATGGGGTTCCAGGGCGGGGAGATCGAGAACTACCAGATGCCCGGCTCGCTGAAGGTCAAGAACTTCCCGTACTTCCACATGAAGGCCTTCATGTCCCACCCGCTCAGCGTGATGCGCTACTTCTGCGGCGATGTCACGCACGTGCAGGCCTTCCTGGGGCGGCCGGGGTTCCGCAAGAGCGCCGGTGACAACCTGCTCTCCACCTGCAGCATCCATCTGCGATTCGCCAATGATGCCGTGGGCTATCTGCTGTCCCAACGCGGGGACACCTCCTACGGTCTCGGCGGCTGGTGGAGCTGCGAAGTCGGCGGCACCAAGGGCACCTTCTGCATCGAGAACTGCGTGGAGAAGGTCACCTACTGGCACGCCCACGACAAGAGGGGCCCCGGCGAGCCGGCCGAGCACCCGCAGGGGTCGGAGCACGCCCCCGAGGTGTTCTCATTCGACACCATCGACTTTGGGCAGACCTTCCCCAACCGCATCCACGCCTTCCTGGAAGACGTCTCCAATCGCGTGCCCAAGCACGAGCTCCGCGGTTCCGGGCGCGATGCTCTGGCCGTCCTGGAGTACACCTACGCGGTGATGGAAAGCTACGAGGAGGGCGGAGCGCTCGTCAGGCCCAATCCGCTGCCGCCGCTGTACACCGATCCGGCAGAGCTGTTGGAGTAGGCAGGGGCTGCAGCGCCATGTCGTTTGGGGGCCGGACGGTCGGGGCCGCATCCCGACCCTCCGGCCCTGTCCTTGCCCGTGACCCATCGCCACCCCCGCCTTACCCCCGAAGGGAGCTATTCCCATGCCCATCGCCGGCAGCCTCGCCACCTCCGCGCTGCTCACGCTGTGCCTCGCAGGCCTGCTCTCCACCGCCGTCGCGGCCACCTACTACGTGTCCGGTGACGGCTCCGATGACAACGCGGGCACCTCGGCCGATGCCCCGTGGGCCGGCCTTGAACGGGTGAACTCGGCGGACCTGCAGCCGGGCGACACCGTGCTGTTCCGCCGCGGTGATCTCTGGCGGGGCTCGCTACGCCCCCGCAGCGGCGCCGAGGGCGCCCCGATCACCTACGGCGCCTACGGCGAGGGCGAAAAGCCCGTGCTCATGGGCTCCGTGGCCAAGAGCGACCCGGCGGACTGGCGCGACGAGGGGGGCAACCTGTGGGCCACCGGCCACAGCCCGGAGCCGCCGGAGCCCCGACTACCCGCGGCCGGGGAGGAGACGGACCTGAGCTGGGGCGTGCACTCCGAGGCCGAGGCGAAGGCCGCCGGCGCGGTAACCGACGAGGGCTTCACCGTCACCTGTGCCGCTCAGGGCAAGGCGGGAAACCACATCCAGCTCATCGGCACCGGCCTGCGGATAGAGACGGGCAAGACGTACCGCCTGGTGTTCCGGGCAAAGTCCACTCTCCCCTTCGCGGTTCGCACGCCACAGCTCATGAGTGTGGGACCACCGTGGTCCGGGTACTCATCGGGGCCGGCCCTGAGCAAGGCGGCCATCGAGACGGACTGGCGGAGCTTCGTCCAGTTCTACACGGCCAATGCCGATTCGCAAAATGCCAGGCTCACGTTCTACCTCGGCGACACGCTACCGGCGGGAGCCACCTTGACCCTCGACAAGGTGCAGTTCGCCGCCTGCGATCCCTCGGAGATTCCGGTGGCGCCTCCCGGAGCCCTGCCCGTGGATGTGGGCAATCTCATCCTCTCGGATGAGGCCGAGTGCGGGGTGAAGGTCTGGGAGAAGGAGGACCTCAAGACCCAGGGGCAGTACTGGTATGACGAGGACCGTCGGCTCCTGTACGTGTACTCCGATGGAAACCCCGCCCGGCGCTACGGCACCATCGAGTGCGCCCTGCACCGGCACATCGTCAACCAGGGCAACACCTCCTGGGTGGTCTATGAGCACCTGTGGCTCAAGTACGGTGGGGCCCACGGCTTCGGCGGCGGCAGCACCCATCATCTCATCATCCGCGACTGTGACATCAGCTTCATCGGCGGTGCCGATCAGTACGGTGGGGAGCGCACCGTGCGGTTCGGCAATGGTATCGAGTTCTGGGGCGCTGCCCACGATAACCTCGTGGAGCGCTGCCGCATCTGGGAGATCTACGACGCGGCCCTGACCAACCAGAGCGGTGGGGCCGACGTGAAGGAGTATAACCTCACCTACCGCAACAACCTGATCTGGAACAGCGAGTACTCCTTCGAATACTGGAACCGGCCGGAGACCTCGGAGACGTACAACGTGCAGTTCGTGAACAACACCTGCCTCAACGCGGGTCATGGCTGGGGCCACGCTCAGCGCCCCGACCCCAGCGGCCGCCACCTGTGCTTCTACCAAAGCCCCGCGAGGGCCTGGGACATCGTGGTCAAGAACAACATCTTCTACGAGGCCACGAAGAACGCGTTCTACGCCCCGGCCTGGCCCAGGGAGGCCATCGCGGCGCTGGATATCGACAACAACCTTTGGTACCAGGCGGAGGGGGACATGGTCGCCGTCGCCGGCAGCAACTACACCATGGCGCAGTTCGCCCGGTACCAGGCCGAGCAGGGCAAGGAGCCCGGCTCGCTGGTGGGCGACCCGATGCTAGGCGATCCGCAGAACCTGGACTTTCACCTCACCCCGGGCTCCCCGTGCATCGACGCCGGAGCAAGTGTGGGCATCGAAGCCGACTTCGAGGGCAATAAGGTCCCGCAGGGGAAGGCCCCCGACATCGGGGCGTATGAGTTCGGGGGGTAGGGCGACGTTGCCCGCGGGTCCCCGACCGCACGGCGATCCGCACGGCTCTCGCCGGAAGCAATAGCCCCGAGGGTTGGCCTGCGGGTCTCTGACCCGCACGAGCGCCACGAGACTGCACGCCGGAGGGCGCTCAACCCTGGCCCCTCACCGCCGTGCCCTCCACGGCTGCAGCGGCCCCGTGCCCTATCCTGCCAACGGCAGGCACGCGCTCCATACGGAGACAGTTCGGTACACGGGGCCTCGGTGAACGGTACTATCGCCTGGACGGTACCGGGCGCTCAGTGCGACCGGGACTGCCACGTCTTCGCGTACTCTCCCTTCGCCACGCAGGTCTCTCCCCCACCCCCAGCGAACCCCCGGCTGTCGCCGCTATCTCAGCCCACCACCGGAGGTCCGCCATGTCCTCTGAGACGCTTCCCACGCTCTGGCCAGATCCCCGGCACCTCCACCGCCTGCCCGGCAGCCTCCGGCTCTCGCCCTCTGACACCGTCTGCGTCATCGGCACCGGCCACGGCGCTCAGGTGCTGGGCAAGCGTCTGCGAGCGCCGATCATGGGCTCGGCTCCGGCCGGGAGACTGCAGGTGGTGCTGCGCCTGGTCGAATCGCTGGACCTGCCCGCCGACGTGACCCCGGACCTGCGCGAGGAGGCCTATGCGCTGCGGGTCGCCCCCGACGGCGTCACCCTCGAAGCCCTTACCGACGAAGGCCTCCTGCGCGGGGCGGCCACCTTGCTGCAGCTTCTCCAGGACGAAGACGGCCGCGTCACGTGCCCATGTGTGGAGATCCTTGACTGGCCCTTCTTCCGCTTCCGCTGTGCCGCCGACTGGCTGGTGAATGTGGAGTGCAACAGGTGGGCCTACGACTGGGGGGATGGGGTCGAGGCCTGCGTGGCGCGCATGGAGCGCAAACTGGACATGTGCTTTGCCTACAAGATCAACCAGGTGTGGTTCGACGGCTTCGGCTGGTCGCTGGACCGCACTTCGCACTACCTGCCGATCGTGCAGCGCCTGACACGCTATGCCCGGGAGCGGGGCATCCGGCTCACCTTCGCCGGTTACGGCGGCGGCTATGGCACTTCGTACCAAAGATCGGAGCTATACCGCGCCGGGTACCAGGGGAAGGTGTTCGTGAACCGGCGCCCCTATCCGGATGGCGAGGAGTACCTCTGCTGCGGTCTGCCCGGCTACGACCAGGCCCGCCGGTACGGCACCTGCCTGTCGAACATAGCCCTGCAGGAGGCCAAGATCGAGGAGATGGTGCAGTTTGTCTCCGCGGTGAAGCCTGGCTTCGTGTACGTCCACGACATCGACGCCGGGCACCTGTCCGAGGCGCACCAGGCCTGGCTCATGCGTTGCGACGAGTGCCGGCGGCAGTTCCCCAGCGACGAGATGGCCAATGCCCGGGGGCACGCCGGGGCCATGGCCACCTGGTGCCGCAGGCTCATCGACGGGCTGCACGGGGTAGAGGCGGAAGAGGACTACAACCCGCCCGATGACCTGAGCATCGTCTTCACTTCCCCCGTGTATACCCAGTACCAGGAGCCGGGACAACCGGAGGTGTGGCAGGCCGAGGTGGAGTATTTCCGCTGCCTCAGCGCGCTCATCGGCCCGGCGCCGGGGGTGATGTTTGGTCTGCGCGAGCAGTTCCTCGACCCGGACGGGAGCCCGCGCATCACCGGGCTTCGCGCCGCTCTGGATGCGGTGGGCAATGGGCACGGCGCCCTGGTGATCTCCTTCCTCGGGGGCGACTGCTACCTGAGCGATGAGCTGGTGAACGCTTCCTGTTGCCTGGCCCATCTGTTCGAGGGAGCTCGGTCGGTCTGTCTGTCCAATGGCGGGCTGCATGAAGAGCCCTTGCAGCTACTCAATGCACGGGCCCTGTGGAGCGGCCCCGGGGCCGGCTTCTCCGCCGCTGTGGAGAGCAGTCAGCAGGCCGAGACGCTGGCGAAGGCGGTTGTGGCCGGTGAGCATCGGCCGGCAAGCGTCTTTGGCCCCGATGGCGCCCTGGATACCGCCTGCCGCCTGCTGTGGGGCGCGGAGGCGGGGCGACACATGGCCGAGGCCTATCGCGCAGGGGGTGGTCTGGAGGCGCCGGTGGGCCGGATCTGGTGGACGATCACCAGGGAAGCCCGCCGGCTCCGCGGGGACCTGGGAGAGACATGGCTCACATGGGAGCAGATCGTGCAGCGCTGGGAGCGCCGGGTGGAGGTGACGCGACAGGCGCTGGAGCATGTGGAGGCCGCGAGGGCGATCTCCGCCGATGAGGCCATCACCCATCTCACGAACTGCCTGGCGCTGGGCGCGCGCTTTGCCGGTGTGGTGCTCCTGGGCGCCCGGCTGCGTGCCGGCGACGCTGCCGGCTCAATCGCCGAGGACCTCGCCGCCGAGCTGGAGAGCCTGGAGGCCGACGTCAAGGCACGAGGGCTCGTGCCCACCGACCTGCTGGGCGGCGACCCGGGCTGTTGGCTGGAGACTGTGGAGCTGCTGCGGGAGGTGGGCCTGGAGGACACGTAAGGGAGGTGCAGGCGAGGAGCGACCGGTGACGTCTGGAGACTGGAGATTTCCGCCGCATCGGCGTTGGCCCTTGCCGTCCGTCGTCCGACCCCCAACGAGGGCTTCACGCACCGGCGGCGGGCCAGAGAACCCGGCCTACCAAGCAGCGGGGACGTTCGGCCCTGGCCGTGCTGCATTAGGCGAGCCCCGATGGCCTCAGGGCTTCGCGTGGCGGAAGCGTTGGCCGCTGAGGCTGCGCGCCCCCGGACCGCCGAAGCGGATGTGCAGGCGCCGTTCCGGCCCGGCCTTACCCTCCACCCTTATCCTGTGCGTGCCTTTGCCCAGACACAAGGGGGCCAACTGCCAGCGATCCTCCGCTGAGGACGCGACAGGTGTGCCGTCAACCTCGAGGGTCGCCGCACCATCCGTACGCAACTGGAACTGGTACATGTCGGTGGCGGGGACTTCGAAGCCGGCCTCGAGGGTGAACCGCGCTCCGGCGGCGACCTTGGCTCTCTTGAGCCAATCGTGTGGAGCTGTGGTCTCGATCGGCAGCGGCTCACGGCCCTCCACCTGCAGCAGGAGGCCCTTGTCCCGGGCGGTCTGCGGGGGATACGTGACCGCCTGCATGGCGTGGGGCGGAACGACCGTCACCACAACGGGCTTGCCCATCACTCGGCTCTTCTCGGAGCTCTCGGCCGCGATGCCTGCGGCCTCGATCCGCACCGGCCCCAGTCCGAGCGCAGTGGTGTCGATCCATGTCTCTCCCTCCGGTCCCTGGATCTCGCCCACGACACGCCCGTTGTGAGCCAGGAGGATCCTGCCCGGCTGTGACATCCTCGCCCACAGGCGGAGCGTGCCGCCCAGGGGCACCTCCGGGCCGTCCGGAGCGGTGAGCTCCAGGCGATGGCCCGCGTTGTCCACGAACAGCGCCACCGTGACCTCGCCCCGCACCTGGACCATGTCGTCTGAGAGGACGGACACCACCAGCTCGTGGTAGCCGTCGGCCAACGCGCGGGTGTCCAGATCGAACCCCTCCCCCACCGAGAAGCTACCCCGCAGAAGGCCGTCCACATATAGCTCGCAGGTGGAGGCGCCCCCGTCGACCGTCGGAGCGATATGTACGGTGCCCGAGACAGCCTCATCCGGAGCCGGATACGGAAGCGCGACGGTCGGGGGGGCGGCCCAGGGCCGGCACAGAGGGTCACCCACGATGAGCAGTTGGTAGGGGGCGGCAAGGGACTGGTAGAAGGCCTCCACCGCAGTGCTGCCGTAAGCGTAGTGCACGTGCAGGAAGGCGTCGGGGAACTTGGCCGCGATGGCATAGGGCTCGGTCACCGTGCCGCTGGCGGCTGCGGCGCCGAGGCGGATGAACTCGGTGAGCGGCGTCTGCGAGGCGCCGTCGGTGAGCACCCCACCGTAGCTGGTGAAGTGCTCGCAGATGGCACCGGGAAGGATTGCTTCGGCCCCTTTGGGCCACGAGAAGCCCGCGGTACCGGCCATCAGCCCCGCCACCTCAGAGCGGCCGTCGGGTACCACGCCCCTGATGACCTCCGCCCCCACGTGCAACTGTGCCAGCATGGCTCGGGCGTGCTCGAAGGCCCACTGCCGGACGACCGAGCGGATGTCGTCATTGACCATGTAGTAGACCGTGCCCTGCGGGTGGGTGGCGTCCGCGGCCGCCGCCCGGCGCAGACCGCCGAGTACCTCTCCCAGCGAGTTGCCGCGCCCGCTGGTGTAGCCCAGCACCATGGAGAGCATGTAGCTGGGGCCCTCCGCCGCCCCGGGCTCCCCGCGCGGGCCCCAGACCGAAGAGAAGCGGCACCCTCGCGTGGGCAGGATCGGCACCTCGCGGATGCGCATGTACTCAATGAGCGCCTTGAAGTCCTCGCGCTCGCGTACCGGGGCCAGATCGTCGTCGCGCGCCATCTCCGGGTAGCTCAGCAATCCGGCATCGGCGGCGCGTCTCAAAGCCGCCACCGCCTCTTCCAGGCGCCCCACGCGGCTCAGGCAGCAGCCCAGGTTGTAGAGCACCTCGGGCACACCCGGCTGAGCCTCGTCGAGCCTCTGCAAGACCTCCAGGGCCTGCCCCCACTTCTTTTCACGCATCATCTTCACAGCGCCCGTGTAGACCTCCACATCCGCCGGCGAAAGCTCCCGCGCGTCCAGGACCATTCTGGGCACCCGAGCGTAGCGGTTCGGTCTCAAGGACAGGTAGCGCACATTGCCATACAGCACGTCCTGGCACAGGTAGGTGAGGCCGTTGATCGAGCCGAAGGGCGTGATGATGTGGGGGAGCTTCTTGTCCTCGACGTCCGCCGACACATCGATCCGGCACGGCATGTCGGCCGAGTAGGCGATGCAGTCGATCTGCCGGTGCACGCCGCGCCGCTGCAGCTCGGTGAGCACGGGCTTGAGAATCTGCTCGCGGAACACCTCCACCGACACCTGCTCGTGGTCCGGCAGCCCCCCGATGTACAGCACATTGCGGGCGGGAATGCCGCGGAGGCGCTGGTACTCATTGGCAACGGCCAGAGAGGCCCAGCTATCGGCGTTGACCACAAGGGCCGTGTTCATCGGCCCGGGGGAGCACAGGCCCGCCGAGGCGGCCAGGACGAGCAGGGCCCACAGAGGGGCACGGCGGGGACAGGCACTTCGCATCGTAGGGCACTCCGGAAGACGGGATGGGGTGTGAACGTTGCTCTTGACACGACCCTATTCGCAGGCCCACTGCGGCCAACCTGCCGCTGGAGGAGTTACCGCCGACCGGGTGGAATTAGACTTTACGGCACACACATATGGGAGGGGATCGCCATGACCTTGCAGGAAGCCATAGCTCAAAGACGGTCCGTGCGCAGCTACTCCGATAGGCCGGTGCCGAAGGACATCATCCAGCAGCTCCTGACCGCCGCCACCAGGGCCCCCAGCGCTATGAACACCCAGTCGTGGGCGTTCGGAGTGATGGAGGGCAAAGAGCAGCTCCAGCAGATGGGCGACCGTGCCCGGCTCGCACTGCTGGCGGAGCTGGATGCCAAGGGGGTCACCGGAGAGTTCCGGGACAGACTGTCCGACCCGGAGATGAAGCCATTCTACGGCGCGACGGCACTGGTGGTGGTCTACTCCACCGCGCAGAGCCCGTTCTCGGGCATCAACTGCGCGCTGGCGGCGCAGAACCTGATGCTCTGCGCGACGGACCTGGGCCTGGGGACCTGCTGGATCGGGATCGCCTCGCCGCTGTTCAACGCCCGGGAAACCAAGCAGGAGCTGGGCGTCCCCGAGGAGTTCGAGGCCATCGCGCCAATCATCGTAGGCTATCCCGCGGGCGAGACACCGGAGAAGGAGAAGAACCCGCCGGAGGTGCTGTTTTGGAGGTAGGGGCTGTGTTGGGAAGCGGGGGGAGACGGCAGGGCAAGGCCGCAAGAGATTCGCCGGCAACCTCGCCGACTGCA
>CAYRFY010000163.1:8748-13399 GCA_964423635.1 uncultured Armatimonadia bacterium
CCATCGACAGTCACTGGCGGCCCGAGGTGAAACGAGGATGATTGCCCTACTTGAGAGCAAACGACAAGAGATCGCCCTGGTGTGTGAGAGGCATCGGGTTCGGTGCCTCGAGGTCTTTGGTTCCGCCGCTGTGGGGTCCTTCGATCCACAGCGCAGCGATGTGGACTTCCTGGTGGAATTCCACCCCCTCAAGCCCGGAGAGCACGCTGAGGCCTACTTCGGCCTGCTGGAGGACCTTCAGAGTCTCCTGGGCCGCCCGGTAGACCTGGTTATGCCCCGCGCCATCCAGAATCCCTACTTCCGCAGGGCTATTGAGAACACGCGGGAGGTGCTCTATGCGGCTTGAGGCCAAGAAACTACCACGCCCTGTGGGACAGAATCCCTGCGCTCCCGGCGACGGCGAACGACAACCGCGGCGGGCTGGAAAGCCCGCCCCACTCACGGCACATACGCCGCGGGCTGGAAAGCCCGCCCCACTCACGGCATAGGCATTCACACCTTCTCCACCACCACCAACTTGCCGGCCTCGCGGAGCTTGTCGGCGATCATCGGCACGATTCGGGCCCGCGGCATGATGCCCTGCTGCCGGAAGCTCACATGGGCATTGGCCGGGTTCTGGGCCGTGCCCACGATCAAGTTCACGCGGTCGGCCTGGCGCAGCATGTCATATAGCCTGGTGACGCCGCTGATCTCGTCGAAGGTCTCCGGGTCCTCGTCCAGCACGTTGAAGAGTTGGTTCAGCGTCACGGCCCCCTCGGTCACCAGGTCGACGCCCTCGATCACGTAGCTGGGCGGCGCCAGGAGGCTATCCACCTCGCGGTCGATGCTGACCTCGGTCCCAAGATAGCGGGCGACGACATCCGCCGTCGTGGCGCCACAGACCACCTTGGCCCCCGGAGACTTCAGCAGCTTGCCGGCCGCCTCGCCGTCCTTCTGGCGGGTCCCGGGAGGGCCGGTGAGGATCGTGACCACATTGCCCACCCGACACAGAGCCAGTGCGGCGGTGACGTCATCTCCTACGGTGCCGGCGCTGTATTCCACCGCCTTCTCCTGCACGCGCCGGGGGATGTCGGCCAGGGGCGTCCCGCTGGAGCACAGGTCGTTGACGAAGCTCGCGGCCCCCTCGGTCTGCCAGCCGCGGGAGAGCATGCCCCCCAGGCCGGCTTGACTGACCCCATCGCTGAGCACCAGGACGCCCTCCCCGGGGGCCAGGTGGCAGTTGGTCTCCTCGGTGACGGCGTTTTCCACCACAACCGTACGCTGCGGCAATGCGGTGGCGTGATGGCGCTCGATGAGGATCGGCCCCGGTGCCTCGTAGGACAAGACCGTGGTCTCGCCATCATTGAGCACGCGCACCAGGCTGAAGGCCACGTAGGGTGTGTGGTCCTGTTTGGCCTGCTCCATGGTCTTGACGAGGCTGGCGAAGGCGCGCCTGAGGGAGAAGCCCACCCGCAGCAGCTCCAGCGCCCTGGCGGCGCACATCTCGGCGGCGACGTGGGCCTTGATCCCCGACCCCATGCCGTCGGCGCAGATGAGGGTGGTGGAGGTCGCGGTGCGCTCGCCGGCCACGGCATCGCCGCAGGGAGCCGCCGGCCGCTTGGAGCTCTGGGCGGTCACGATCTCGACGTGTAGGTATTGCGAGGCCAGCGGTCTCCCTCCTCCTCGGGGCCTGACTGTTGCTCGCTGCGGGCCATGTTCATCAGATTCTCCACCAGCCGCTCGCCCTGCGCGGCACTCTCACCCAGGAACTGCCCGATGCGCTGGGCCATGTCAATCTGGTGTTCCAGGAGTTCCTGGGCCTGGGTGATGGTCTGTGCCCGCAGGTGGTCCAGCTTTTCCCTGTCGGCCTGGCTGCGGGTGATGTTGACGAAGATCCCCACGTACTGATTCTCCTCAGGTAGCGGGTAGATGATCTGGTGGCAGATGATATGGTACTTCTCGTGGCGGGTCACCGTCTCCACGATGCTCTCCGAACCGGATACCACGCGCTCGAAGGGGTCTGGGTCCATCAGGTACGAGACACGCTTGCCCAAGACGGCTTCGGTACACATGAAATAGCGTCTGAAGGCCGGGTTCATGCTGATAATGTTCAGCCGGTCATCGACGATGACGATGCCGTTGGGGCTGGTCTCGATGATGCGATCGGTCCGCTGCTCGGCCAGGCGCCGCATGTACGGGATGCACATTTCCGGCTCGGCCATGCCCCGGATGACGGCGATGGCCTTCTCCCGACAGGAGGGGTAGCCACAGGCGCCGCAGTTGAGTTCATCCTCCGGGGAGGTCTTGCCGGTCAACGCCAGCACGCGGCGGATCTCCTCCTCGTCGATATCCTGCCGACCGGGGACCTCCCGCGGCCCAAACTGGGTCAGGAGTATCCCGTCGTCCCAGGCCTCTCCGGGAGTGCGGCCCCGGTGGGCCCCGGCGTAACTGATGAGCTCCCGCCGTCGGTCGTAGAGATTCTGCTCCCTGGGCACTCCGGGCCCACCCACGCAGCCGGAGGGGCAAAACAGCGGCTCCACCAGCACCGGGCTGTGGTCGTCCCGCAGGGCCGAGAAGGCCTGCTGGAGCTCATCGAATCCGCAGACCGCCACGCTGTTGGCCGCCAGCAGATCGGCGTTGAGCTCGGCCGTGCGCAGGCTGCCCCCCTCCACCGGGAAGAACCGGGCGTCCCCCTCCGGCTCCTCGTCGAAGTCGCTCTCCTCCAGCTTCTGAAGGTCGATCCCCTCGCGCTGAAGCCATTCCGTGAGCTCGCGGAAGGTCAGCACGCAGTCCACGAGGCCTTCCACCTCGGAGCGCTCGGCCTCGGCCTTCTTGGCCACACAGGGGCCGATGAAGATGACCTTCACCTCGGGCCCCAGGTGCTCGCGGATGTGCCCGGCGTGGGCGATCATGGGGGAAACGACGGGGGTGATACGATCCACCAGCTCGGGCTCGTAGGCCTCGATGTAGCTCACCACGGCGGGGCAGGCACTGCAGATGTGGCTGCCCTCGGGCTCCTCAGCCACGATCTGTGCGGTCTTGGCCGCCACATGGTAGGCCCCGATGGCGGTCTCCCCCACATAGGTGAACCCCAACTGTCGCAGGGCGGAGGGGAGACGGTGTCGCTCCCACTCGCTGAATGCGGCGGCGAAGGATGGCGCCACACTGGCGGCGATCTGCCCGCCCTCGGCCAGAATGCGGGCGGCCTTGCCGGTGTCGTCGCGGAAGGCCTTAGCCCCCTGCGGGCACTCGCGGATGCAGGTGCCGCAGGCGATGCAGCGATCCGGCTCGACGAAGGCCTGCCCGTGCTCCATGCGAATGGCCTTGACGGGACAGACGCGCACGCAGCGATAGCAGTCTCGGCAACGAGCCTTATTGGTGAACACGATCTGTCCTTCGGTCTGATGCATGGATCTCAGTCCTGTCGTCGATGTTGGCGTTGGCCGTTGGCGGTTTGCCGTTAGCCGTCCACCTCTCCCGGCGGCTCGCAGAGCCGCATGCCGGGAGATGTCTCCGTGACAGCCCGGAGGGCTGGAGCGGAGGGTGAGGGGTCAACCGACCCGACGCCGACCCCAAGGGTTCTTCTCCGGGACCCGCCACGGCCCGCGGTGCCCCTGATCTGGGCTGGGGGTTCTTCCCCCTTCTGTGATGCCCCGCCGGGGCCACCGGTTCCGCCCGGCGGGATCATCCAGCGATGAGCGGAAGCCCATCGGGTCGTCACGCGGCCTCACCGTCTACGGCAACGGCTACGGCGGCGGGCTGGAAAGCCCGCCCCACGGACGGCCTACGACAACGGCGAACGGCCAAGTAGGTCCCGCTCGGCGGCGCCCCGCGGTCACAGGAACGGCAACGGCTACGGCGGCGGGCTGGAAACTCAGATTATGCAGGTTCTGGGCAGGCGCCGTTCGACGTCGCCTCACCCCCCCAGCCCCCCTCTCCCTTACTCGCCGATACGACCGGCGAGACGGGAGGAGGGGGGAGAACGGCCTTGGCGCGAGCGTTTCGGGCGCGGTTATGGCCAAATGTGGCTCCAAAGCGTTCATGCATAATGTGAGTGGAAAGCCCGCCCCACGGACGGCCTACGGCAACGGCTACGGCGGCGGGCTGGCTCGCCCTACGGACGGCCTGAGACACCGATGTCGCTTCCCCGCGTGCCTTGCCCCTCATCCACGCATGGTGCCACGATGCGGCGGCCGGGGTCGTCCGCGCCGCCGCATCCGGGCATCTGCCGGCGCCTCAGGCCTCCGTCTGCGCCAGCACCTGGTCCAGGGCCTCCACGACCATCTGCAGATTGCACTTCTCCATGACCGTATCACCCACAGCCACCGAGGGGCCACGGTCGCAGCGCTCCAGGCAGAAGGTGGCGCCGATGTCCACCCGCTGCGAGAGCCCGTGCTCTTCCACGTAGTCCAGCACCTGGCGCAGGAGGTTCTGGGAGCCGCGGACGAAGCAGCTCGTGCCCACGCAGACGCGGACTTTCACTCGCTCCGTCTTGCCGCTCTCCAGCAAGGAGATGTCCTCGTCCTGGATGCGCTTGCGGCTGGCGTAATGGGTGTGCAGCATCCGGTGCGCCGCGTCGCTGCCCGGCTCCTGGAGTGTGGTCTCGTAGGCTCGGGCGACGTAGGGGTTTTCTTGTGACTTGTGAAGCTGAAGGGTCTTGTCCACGGCATAG
>CAYRFY010000164.1:0-13332 GCA_964423635.1 uncultured Armatimonadia bacterium
TGGAAAGCCCGATCCCGCCTTGCGGGACGTTCACGAACGGCGTGATCGCGACCCCGGAACTTGATTCATCTGTGCACAAGTCGGTGCATAGAGACATCTATGACGACACCCCCATGCGAATGTGGACTGCTCACCCGCACCCTACCCCCGCAACTGCTCCAGAAGCTCCACGGCCCTGTCGGCGATCTGCTCGCCGAATCCCGGCTCGTAGGAGCTGGAGTTGGGCTCGTAGGCGCCCTCTTCGTAGGCCCGCTCCGTGGCGATGTAGCCCACCGAGTCGTTGGCCAGCTCGATGACCATGGTCTGGGCGAAGGGCGACCGCTCCTTGATCCGCAGCCCCAGCTCACAGAAGTACTCGCCCGGCACGCCGGCGATGCCCAGATCGCCGATGCGCATCGCCTGGACCCATGTCTCCCGGCCCTGAGGGGGATTCTCGGCCAGCCTGCGCACGCGACGGGCGAAGGAGCGCTCGCCCATCAGCACCGGTTCATTGGCTTCCTCCCGCCGGAAGATCTCCTCGGCCGCCTGGACCTCCTCCGCCGTCGGCGCGGGACGCGGATTGAGTGTCACCTGCGCCATCGCCGCTCCCAGCGGCAGGTCGTCTGAGTACACGGCTCCATTGGCCCCGTACAGCGCCGAGGCGGCCACAAGACCGGCGACGCGCTCCGTGTGCTGGTAATGGTCGTTTTGGGGGCGCACGTTACCCATGACATCCCAGTTGTTGATGTCGCCCGAGGCCCCGTTGCTCAAGGCGGCCACGAAGCTTTGCCCCACCATGCCCTGGATGAGGCGCGAGAAGTAGCCAAAGTAGTCGGCGGACAGGGCGTGGAAGTCGTCGGGGATGCCCACATAGTGCAGGGCGTAGTTGGCCAGGAGCCCGAGGGTTGAGCCGTCCGGGCGCTGCAGGGCCAGCACGCCGACCTCGGGGTCCACCGGCCCCGCGGGCTCTACTACATTGGCATTCCCCACGCCGGGGTTGGTGTGCACGGTGCCGTCGGCCATGCGGTACCTACGGTTGAACACCGCTCGGCTCTCCTGCTCGCTTCCCCATCCGGCCCGGGCGGCGGCCCGGCGATCCCAGGACAGTTGGACCGCATCGGCGATACGCTTGGTCAAGAAATCCGTGTACGGGTCATCACCGGTTTCCGGCCCGGTATGGGTGTGGGTACAGGCGATGAGCACCTGCTCCGGGGCAAGCGCGGTCGTCTCGGCCACCATGGCCTTCGCCCGGTCCTGGTACTTGCGGTCCAGCCCGATGATGTCGCAGATGGCGATGGCAAGACCACAATCACCGTTGTCCAGCGCAAAGCTCCGGACGTACAGCGGGTCGTGGACCTGAGAAGCGCTGCGCTTCTCAAAGTATCCCCTCATGCTGGTGCCAAGCGGCGGGGTGATGTCCAGTTGTGCAACTCCGGCGGTAAGCATGGCACGGCCTCCGTTTTGGTATGGTGCAGCAGGGGTCCGTGCTGCCTTCGAAGCACGGGCCTTCGACCGGCCTACGCCTGCAGCGGGTAGCGTTCGTCCAGCAGGTTCCAGTTTTCCGGCGGCAGGCCGAAGTCAGGGATCGCCAGACGCTCTCCGTCTCTCCTGGCCGATTCGTGGGCCACTATCCCCGGCGCATTGTACCGCGCCGCCAGCCAGACATTGTTTTGGGGCAGCTTGTGGCCTACCACGCAGCGGACGAAGTCGTTGACCAGGAACACGTGGGTCCCGTCGTGCCCGTTGGGCACTCCGGCGAATTCCACCGGCAGCTCCCACCACGGCTGGGCCCTGGAGACGCCCAGGAACTTCTTGCCCAGATACTCTCGGGACAGATCGCCCAGATTCTCCTCGGTCACCTCGACCCCGTCGAAACGGCGAATATGGCTGACATCCTCGGTGCGGAACTTGACCTGCTCGGCGGCTTCGGCGTAGGCAATCTCCCCCTCGCCGTAGCCCGCGGGGAAGTCCAGCCAGGTGTAGACCCCCGACAGCGGCTGCTCCTCGTACGCCGCCCGGGTTCCCATGATGGTCATCCGCCCGTCGCCGGCTCCGATGCGGCGGAACTCGTTGACGCGGGCCATCCCGCCATCGGAGGTGCGGAACAGGGCGGACTGATTGCTCATCACATTGCCCCACAGGCTCAGGTTCTCATCGAAGACCCCGTCCTGGTGCTCGTCCACGTACCCGAAGCAGGAGACATGCGTCATTCGGCGGAAGGTCACTCCGAGGACAAAGGCCGTGGAGTGGGTGGGGTAGAGCATGGGCGGAAAGCTGGCGGTCTTCTTCCACTCCGTCCCGCCACTGTACATGTAGGACTTGTAGAAGTGGGCCATGTCGTGGTGGTACTGACCCTCGCCGTAGACGAAATCCCCGAAATCGCCGGCGGCGAAGCGCTCGCGGCAATAGGTGGTCTGGGCCCGGTAGTAGCTGGTCTCGCCCATCATGTAGATCAACCCGGTGGAGCGCACGGTCTGCTCCAGCTCGGCCAGCTCTTCCAACGTCACCGCCGCGGGCACCGCGGAGTACACGTGCTTGCCGGCCCGCAGAGCCGCAATCGCCTGAGGTGCGTGGAGCCAGCGCTGCGTGAACAGGCACACGCAGTCGCAGTCGCTTTGGCAGAGCGCCTCCAAAGAGTCGAAAGTCTGCCTCACCTGCAGGCCAGCAGCCTTCTGAGCCAGTCGGCCGGTGTCGATGTCTGCCAGGTACACCTCGTCCACATCCGGGTGGCGCTGGAACACGGGTACGAACAGACTGCCGAATTGACCGGCACCACACAGTCCGATCTTCAGTCCCATGGCTGTTCTCCGCGGGGTTGGATTGGCGGCCGACCGCGGAGGGTAGTTTCCCTGCGTGGCGACAAAGGCCTTCCGCGCGGGAGAGACCACCGCTGCGGTATTGCGTCCATCCAGGCAGGAAGCACGGCGTGGACGGCCAATATCTAGGCTATCTGGCCGGGCCGGCGGGAGTGCATCATGGAATCCACCAACCAAGAGCGTCCGGACACGCCCCCCGACGTCCGCACGGAGCTACTGGCGGCGACGCTGCAGTCCACCGCCGACGGCATCCTCGCCGTCGATGCCGAGGGCAAGGTGCTACACGCCAACTCGCGCTTCGCCGAGCTGTGGCGCATCCCGGAGGAGCTGCTGCTCACCGGGGACGACGCCAAACTGCTTTCCCATGTACTCAGCCAGTTGCGGCATCCGGAGCAATTCCTGGCCAAGGTGCAGGAGCTGTACGCCACCGACCGCGAGGACTTCGATACCCTCTTCTTCGAGGACGGCCGGGTGTTCGAGCGCTACTCCCGGCCCCTGATGCAGGACGGTGCCATCCGAGGCCGGGTCTGGAGCTTCAGGGATATCACCCAGCGCCATCGGGCCCAGGAGCGCCTGCGCCTGGATGATGAACGCCTCCGAGCTCTGTCCGAGCTTGGGGGGATGACGGATGCCTCCGTGCGCGAGTTGACGGAATTCGCCATGGAGGCCGGCGTGCGTCTGACCGGCAGCGTCATCGGCTATCTGGCCTTCACCAATGAGGACGAGACCGTGCTGACCATGCATGCCTGGTCGAAGACGGCCATGGAGCACTGCGCCATCACAGACAGGCCCCTGACCTACCCGGTATGTCAGACCGGCCTGTGGGGCGAAGCGGTCCGTCTGCAAAGAGCGGTGGTCACCAACGATTATCACGCTCCCAACCCGGCCAAGAGGGGGTATCCGAAGGGGCACGTAGACATCCGGCGGCACATGAATGTGCCGGTATTCGAGGGTGAGCGACTGGTGGCCGTGGCCGGAGTGGGCAACAAACCCGAACCGTACGACGAGTCAGACGTGGTCCAGCTCCAACTCCTGATGGACGGCATGTGGCGGCTCATCCAGCGTCTCCGGGCGATGGAGGACCTCCAACGGGCACACGACGAGCTGGAGCTCCGGGTGCAGGAGCGCACCGCCGAGCTGGCACGGTCCAACGCCGAACTGGAGCAGTTCGCCTACGCCGCCTCCCACGATCTGCAAGAACCCCTGCGCAAGGTGCAGGCTTTCGGGGATCGCCTTAGAGCCCGAATCGCCGACCGCCTCGACGAGGAGAGCGCGGACTATCTGAGCCGGATGCAGAATGCCGCCGGTCGCATGTCGGTGCTCATCAACGACCTGCTGTCATACTCCCGGGTGACCACCCAGGCCCAGCCTTTCTCCACGGTGGACCTGGACGCGATCGTCCACGAAGCTCTCTCCAATCTGGAGATCGCCGTGGAGCACGCCGGGGCATTGGTACGCATTGACGGCCTACCACGGATCGACGCGGACGCCACCCAGATTCGTCAGCTCATGCAGAATCTGTTGGCCAATGCCCTGAAGTTCCAGCACCCCGACAGAACGCCGATCGTCACCGTCCAGGGCGCCCTCGAGGCCAATGGCACCATCTGCCGGATCGAGGTGCAGGACAACGGCGTGGGGTTCGAGGAGAAGTACTCCGAGCGCATCTTCGGGGTGTTCCAGCGGCTGCACAGCAGGGACGAGTACCCGGGGACAGGTATCGGCCTGGCCCTGTGCCGCAAGATCGTCGAACGCCACGGGGGCACCATAGAGGCCGTCGGCCGACCCGGCGAGGGCGCCACCTTCACCGTCCGTCTGCCGGTACGACAGGTCCAGACTGGGAGCAGCCAATGACCCGCGCACCTCGTCCGATCATCCTGCTGGTGGCCGATGACGACCACGACGACTGCCTGCTCATCCGCGATGCACTGGCCGAGAGCCGCTTGGTCAATGACCTACGCTTCGTGCACGACGGTGACGAGCTGATGGCCTTCTTGCGCCGCGAAGGGCCCTACGCCGCTCCCGGAACGGCGCCACGCCCCGGACTGATCCTGCTGGACCTCAACATGCCTCGCAAGGACGGGCGCGAAGCCCTGGAGGAGATCAAGGCCGACCCGGTCCTGCGCCAGATCCCGGTTGTGATCCTCACCACTTCGAAGGCGGAAGAGGATATCTTCCGCTCCTACCGGCTGGGCGTGAATTCCTACATCGCCAAGCCTGTTACCTTCGAGGCGCTCGTGGACATGGTGCAGACTCTGGGCAAATACTGGTTCGAGATCGTGGAGCTGCCGCCCGAACAGGAGCCATGAAGACGACGACCGACGGGGCCACGGGCCTCCAGTCCGGCCGGCGCCGTCCTTCCCTGCACCCGGGGACACAGACTGCCAGACAAGGAGTGGGCGGATGGAGGACACACCGATCCGGGCGCTCTTGATCGAAGACGACCCGGAAGACGCTCTCCTTCTCCGAGCGATGCTCAAGGAAGTCCCCACGGCGCGGATCGACCTCGGCCACGTGCCCCGCCTCGATGCCGCCATCGAGCTGGCGGGCGGCGAGGACTTCGATGTCGCTCTGCTGGACCTTTCGCTTCCCGACAGCCGCGGTCTGGAGACCTTCATCGGCCTCCATCGAGCATTGCCGGAGTTGCCGATCGTGGTGCTCACCGGCATCGATGACCATACCCTGGCGGAGAAGGCCGTGCGAGAGGGAGCACAGGACTACCTCGTCAAAGGTCAGGTGGACGGCGGCACCCTGCTGCGCTCCATCCGCTACGCCATCGTCCGTCAGCGCGCCAGTCAGTACCGCTCCCTGCTCCGCGCCCGAGAGCGCTTCGATACCGCCGTCTCTCAGATGACCGACGGCATCATCGTAACCGAGGGCGATCTCCGCATCAGCAGCGCCAACCGTGCCGCCTGCCTGCTGCTGAACCTCCCCGAAGAGCCCTGGAAACTGACTCTGTCCGCCGCTATCTCAGGCTTCTGGCTGTCGGAGCCGGTGGAAACACTACTTGAGTCTACAGCCCACGACACCGCGTTCGAGATCGCGCGAAAGGACACCCATCCCCCGCTGTACCTGGACGCCCGTCTCTCACGCATCTTCGACTCCGACGGCAATCTGGACAGCACCGTACTGGTCCTGCGCGACGTCACGGACAACAAGCTCTCTCGCCACGTGCAGGCGAGCTTCATCACCACCGTTCCCCACAAGCTCCGCACACCCCTGGCACTCCTGGGAGGGTACCTGCAACTGGCCAAGCATATGCCCCCGGACCAACTGGCTCGCGAGTGGCCCCATGTCTCCTCCGTCTGCGAGGCCGAGGTGGAGAGCCTCAGCGCCATCGTCCAAAAGCTCCTGGAGTTCGAGGCACTCTCCACCTGGCAACTGCAGGAGGCCATGCGCCACGCCGACGTGGTGGCGGTGGCCCAGACGGCCGCCGACAAGGTTCGCGAGCGCTATCCCGACCGCGAGCTGGACCTCGCCGTCGAGGCGACTGACGATGCCCGTTACGCGGACTGCACCGAGGAGCACCTGGAGTTCATCCTCGACGAGCTCATCGGCAATGCGGTGAAATTCGCTGAGAAGGATCGCGTCCAAGTGCGGCTCTCCGTGGCTCCCGGCGAGGACGGGCTCCTGGCATTCTCCGTCACCGACGACGGGCCCGGTATCCCGCATGAGTACTTCGACCGGATCTTCGAGGGCTTCGTCCAGGTGGAGGAGCACGTAACAGGCCAGATCCCCGGCCTGGGCATCGGCCTCAGACTCGTCAGGCAGATTGTCGAGGCGTGCGGAGGCGGCATCTCCGTGCGCTCACAACTGGGGGAGGGCAGCACCTTCGAGTTCACCCTGCCGATACCCGCCGACGCCGAGGGGTGAGCCGCGGGGGTGGGCGCACCCACCCACCATTCCCCGTGCCCGCCCAGGGCTGTGGGTACTGGCGAGGTCTGGGTGGCATACCTTGCGGGCTCCCGGCTCGCGGCATGGACACGGTGACTCTCAACAGCGTTTGCCAACAGCCCACAGCGTGCCCCCAAGGAATCCTGCTCCCGGCTGCGAATACTCCCCGGGCACGGAAGACTGCGGCCGGCGGCCGGGAGGAATTCCCATGCCCACAGGCAAGGACGACATGTCACGCAGAGATTTCATCAAGATGGCAGGGGTCGCGGCTCTTTCCGGGGCCGCCCTCGCCGCGGGAGGGCCGGCAATGCCTCAGCCCGTGTCGGACAAGAAGATCAGGATCGGCATCGTGGGCGGAGGCTTCGGGGCCGCCTTTCAGTGGCACCTGGACCCCAACTGCATCGTGGCCGCCGTCAGCGACCTGCGTCCCGACCGCCGCAAGCACCTCCAGAACGTCTACGGGTGCGACAGGCCCTATGACTCGCTGGAGGAGTTGGTTAAGGACCCCGACCTCGACGCCGTGGCGGTCTTCACCGGCGCGCCGGACCACGTCCGCCACGTGACCGAGGTCATGAACCACGGCAAGCACTGCATCTGTGCGGTGCCGGCGGCGGTGACGATCGAGGAGTGCTACCGGCTCAAGCAGCTCAAGGAGAAGACCGGCCTGCGGTACATGATGGCCGAGACCAGCTACTATCGGGCGCCCTGCATCCTGGCCCGGGAGCTGTTCGCCGACGGCAAGTTCGGCAAGTTCGTCTACTCCGAGGTGGAGTACTATCACAACATGACCGGCTCCGAGCGCGAGTCGCTGTGGTTCCACAACGGCGACCACACCTGGCGCTACGGCTATCCGCCCATGCTCTATCCCACCCACTCCACCTGCTTCCACGTCGGGGTGACCCGGGAGCGCTTCACACGCGTATCCTGCCTGGGCTGGGGCCCTCCGGACGGCGACTGGTTCCAGAACGCCTACAACAACGCGTTCTCCAACCAGACCGCCCTGTTCCAGGCCTCGGACGGCAACATCTGCCGCTGCAATGTGATGTGGGAGGTCCACGCCGGCGGCGAGCGTGCACAATGGATCGGACAGACGGGCTCGATGTACATGGACGGTTGCGGCGGGCAGCCCTTCGTCGTGCAGATCCAGGGCCAACCGAATATGACCGTCTGCCCGGACTACATCCACCGCCTCCCGGAGCCGATGCGGGTGCCCTCCGGCCACGGCAACTCCCACAGCTTCCTCACCCACGAGTTCGTCTCCGCCCTGATCGAGGACCGGGAGCCGGCGGTGGACGTCTACGAGTCGCTGGCCATGACCGCGCCCGGTATCGTGGCCATGGAGTCATCCCTCAAGGGCGGAGAGCAGCTCAAGGTTCCGAGCTTCGATAGACAGTAGCGCCGCGAGACGCACGGCAACGTCAGACCATGGAGTGCACGGAGCCGGACCGATTGAGACAGGCGACGAGAGCCGGTATCTTGGCCGGGCTTCGGCCGTTGGCCCAACCGCCCTTGTGAGGTAATCGTGCTATGGATGACCGCATGCGTTGGATACCCTGGACGGTCGCGGGTGCGGCTGAGAACGGGGCCGCGGACGGCGAGAGCCTTCATCTAGTCTCGGGCTACTGGGAGTGGACACGGGAGGTCGGCCCGGCCCTGCGTCAGGGGCGCGAGACCGAGCAGGCCCTGGCTCTCGTCGCCGGCGCGCACGGGGCACCGGGGGCCTGGCGGGCCGCGATCCAACCCTCCATCGGAGCTACCGAGGTGGGGCTGCGGGCGCAGGCCACACAGAGCGCGACCGGTGGCTTTCTCGTCACCCTCGGCGGCAACCCCGGCCTGGGCGGCTTCTGTCTCAAGACCGCCGACGGCACCGTGCTGTGGGAAGACCGCTACGCCCCCTGGCACCCCTACATGACCTACGTCCTCGAGGCCGTGGTGGAGGAGGGCCGCGTGCGGGCCCAGATGTTCGACTGGGACGCCAGGACTCTTGTCTCGCAGGGCCCGTGGGTGGAGGTGGACCGCGAGCTGACCGCCGGCCCGGGGCGCCTGGGCCTGTACACCAAAGACGCCATCGCCCGCTTCTGGTGGTGGGAGTGTGCCCCAGAGCCGCTCTCCCCCATCGTCGACGACGCCCCCAACAAGCGACGCCTTGTGCAGGGCGAAGACTGCCCGTGGACCGTGATCGGGCCGGGAAACTGGATGTGGACGACGAAGGACAAAGCTCGCCTGCGGCAGTACGCCACCGTGGAGCGCAGCTCGGCCATCAGCCGCGAGATTTCCGGGGCGTTGCAGGTCAGAGAGTGCCGCGTCCGCGTCGATCCCGGAGCCGGCGGGGCGGGCCTGCTGTTCCAGGCCAACGAGGACCTGACCCTGGGCTTCATCGCCTGGTTGGGCGGGACCCACGGCGCCGGGTCGCTGATGCTGTATCGACTCCCGGCCCAGGCGCTGTGGTCCAGCCCCGGCGATAGCTGGCATTACGAGGAGGACCTGGTGATCCGTGCCGAGACCCGGGCCGACGGCAAGGCCCGGGCGCAGCTTCTCAAGGCCGACGGGACCACTCTGGTGCAGGACTCGGGATGGGTCGAGGTCGGCATCGAGGACGCCGCGCGTCCCGGCCAGACGGGGTTCATGACCTGGCTGGGTACCGCGGAGTTCTGGGGCTTCTCGGCGGCGACCGCGGCCGGGGGACGGGACGATCAGGGGCGGATCGCCTCTGACCTGGGAGAAGGCTGGCGTGCCTCCGAGGGACAGTGGCGCTGGGAGGGCGAGCCCGGCGCCGGCCTCGCCCAGACGAGTGCTGCGTCCCGCGCCGTGGCTCTGAACCGTGACATACAGGGCATCATGGGGACGTGGCGGTGCCGGGTGAGGGTGCCCGAGGGCACCGCGGCGGCCGGCCTGCTCTTCCAGGCCGCCGGAGACCTGAGCGACGGCTTCGCGGCCCTGCTGACCCGCCGGGGCGCCGCCCTCGAGAGCCTCCAGGGCAAGCAACTGTGGCAGGACAGCAGGTTGCAGTGGAAGCCCGGGGAGGAGTACGCGATCGAGGGCGAGGTGATGACCGATCGCGTGGCGGTGCGCATCTTCGCCGCCGACGGCACCACACTGCTCGCCGAATGCCCCGCCGTCTACGTGTCGGACGCCAACAACCACCGCAGCGGCTACCTGGGCCTGCTCACCCGCGGCGGCCCCGCACAGTTCCGGGGCTGGGAGCTGGACTGAACGTAGGGCCGCGGGACCCTTGCTGCACGGCCGTTGTCCGCCGGGCGCGCCTGAGGTACAATGAGAGCATGGACGAACTACAAAGCAGACCTCTGAACCGCAAGGCCTTCTCGGTCGTACGACTACAAGACGCAGACGACGCTGTCGCCTACTGGCGGACCAAGACGCCGGAGGAGCGGCTGTGCGCCCTCGAGGCCATCAGGCAGGTCGTGTATGGCTACACTCCCGATACCGGGCGACTTAAGAGAGTTCTTACAGTTGTTAAACGTCCATGCCGTTAGGTACCTGCTCATCGGAGGCTACGCCGTCGGCTTCCACGGCTATGTCCGCGCCACCGGGGACATGGATGTCTGGGTATCGGCGGCGCCAGAGAACGCAGACAAGGTGGTCTCCGCGCTCCGCGACTTCGGCTTCGACGTACCCGAGTTGTCAGGTGACCTGTTCACCGAGCCCGGCAACGTCGTGCGTCTGGGCGAGCCACCATTCCGCATCGAGGTGCTGAACCAGATCTCAGGTGTGAGCTTCGATGAGTGCTACGCCGCCCGGGTGGTGGGCACCGTGGATGGCATCGAGGTCCCCATCATTAGCCTGGAGCACCTAAGGCGCAACAAGGCCGCCAGCGGGCGGCACAAGGACCTCGACGACCTGGAGCATCTGGCGTGAGGCGCAATGAGCGGGGCGACGGGCGACACCGCCATTCGGCGGGGGGCCGCGCCCTACCCCGCTCTTCCGCTGAGCCCCATCGGGGCGTCCCGGAAGATCCGGGCATCCATGTCCCGCAGATCCGTGGCCACCTGCGGGGCGAAATCCATGTGGGCCAGAACGTCGCCCTCCACATCGGTGCCCGGCGCCACCTCCGTTAGCGTCAGCCTTCCTTCGCGTAGCTCGAACACCGCGCGCTCCGTGACGTACAGCACCTGCTGCCCCTTCTCCGCGGCGTAGGCTCCGGAGAAGGTGATGTGCTCCACTTGCTCCAGGAACTTGCGGTGTTTGCCTTCCTGGTGGATGACAAGCCTCCCCGCCTCGATCCCGATCTCCAGCCCTGCGGCCGTGAAGGTGCCGCAGAAGACTACCTTCCGCGCGGTCTGAGTGATGTTGATGAAGCCTCCGCAGCCGGCGATGCGGGGGCCGAACTTGCTGACATTGACATTGCCCCCGGCATCGGCCTGCGCCATGCCCAGGAAGGCCAGGTCCAGCCCGCCGCCGTCGTAGAAGTCGAACTGGGCGGGCTGGTCGATGACGGCCTCGGGGTTGGCGGCGGCTCCGAAGGACAGGCCTCCCGCCGGCACGCCGCCGATCGGGCCCGCCTCCACCGTCTGGGTCAGGTGGCCGGCGATGCCCTCTTCGTTGGCCACGGCGGCAATGCCCTCGGGCATGCCAATCCCGAGGTTGATGACGGCATCGCCCTGCAGCTCCAGAGCCGCGCGCCGGGCGATGATCTTGCGCTCATCCATGGGCAGAGCCGGTATGCTGCCGAAGGGCACCTTCACATCGCCACAGTAGGCCGGATCGTAGCTGGTTCCGAAGGTCTGCTCGTGCTCCTCCGGCGGCGCCACTACCACGGCGTCCACAAGAATGCCGGGAATCTTGACCTCCTGGGGTTTGAGGCTGCCGGCCTGGGCGATGCGTTTCACCTGGGCCAGCACGATGCCTCCGCTATTCCGCGCCGCCTGCGCGATGGCGAGCACATCGCCGAACAGGGCCTCTTGCTCCATGGTGACGTTCCCGCGCTCGTCCGCGGTGGTGCCGCGGATCAGACCGACCTGGATCGGGAAGGCGTGATAGAAGAGCCACTCACGGCCCGAGAGCTCAACCAGCTCGACGAGGTCCTCCGTCGTCCGATCGTTGAGCTTGCCGCCACCATTGCGGGGATCGACGAAGGTCCTAAGGCCGATGTGGGTGACCAGCCCCGGGCGGCCTCCGGCGATCTCGCGGAAGAGATGCGCGATCACGCCCTGGGGCCAGTTGTAGGCCTCGACCTTGCCCTCGACGGCCAGCGTGCCCAGAGCCGGACACAGTCCCCAGTGCCCACCGACAACGCGCTTGACCAGACCCTCGTGGGCCAGGTGGTTGATCCCGCGGCTCTTGCCATCGCCCTGTCCGGCGGCGTAGACGATGGTGAGGTCGCGCGGTCGCCCTTCCGACAGGAAGCGACGCTCGATCGCAGCGGTCAGCGCCTCCGGATGCCCGGCCCCAACGAAGCCCCCGCAGGCTACGGTGGCTTCGTTGGGGATGAGCGCAACGGCCTCTGCGACCGACATGATCTTGTTGGGCACGATGGTGGCCTCCGGTGAGCGGGTATTCCTCGAGACGGCCCGGCTCCCCCGCCGCCGTTGCTGCGGCAAGGCGGGACCGTTGCCGTAGACGCCGTGAACGCCGTAGACGCCGTAGCCGTAGACTCGCGACGCGTGACTCGCAGACTCGTGACTCGCCCGCGCGCAGACGCGCGGGCGCGCGGGCGTCTACCCCCCGTGTCCTCCGCCTACATAGATGCGCTGGCCGGTGATCCAGCGGGCCTGCTCGGAGACCAGGAATACGGTGGTCCCGGCCACGTCGTCGGGTGTCCCCACTCGCCCCATGGGGATCGCGGGGAGCATGTCTCGTTCCGCCTCCGGAGTGATCCAGCCCGTCTGGATCGGCCCGAGGGAAACCGTATTAATGGTGATCCCGAAACGCCCGAGCTCTTCGGCGGCACTGCGGGTGTAGCTCTCCAGAGCGAGCTTGCTGGCGCCGAAGGACACCTCGGATGGGGAGCAGTAGGCGCCTGCCGTGCTTACGTTGACAATCGCGCCCCAATTCTCGCCGCGGTTGATATGTCTCTTGGCAAACTCCGCCATCATGAGTGCCACGGCCCTCGTATTGATGCGGAAGTTGCGCTCGAAGCTGCCCTCGGTGACCGGGGAGGGGCGGTCGGCCCACAGCTCCGGCGACTTGCTCTGCAGGTCCCGGGCGGCCGGGATGAAGGTATCCGCCTCCCAGTGAGCCGCGTTGTTCACCAGGATCTGCACCGGCCCCAGGCGCTTTTCGGCTTCGTCGAACAGCGTCGGAGCGGCGCTGGGATCCGTGAGGTCCGCTTCCCAGGCGTCCACCAGACCGCCGGCGCCGCGGATCGTGTAGAGCACCTCTTCCGGCTCGGTGGCCTGCTGAGACTCGTAGAACGCACGGCCGGGAAACTCACTGGCCATGGCTTCCAGCTCGGTCGCGGTCTTGTCGTCCTTATTGAGGCGATAGTAGCTGAGCATCACCTTGGCCCCCTCGGCGGCCAGGGCACGGGCGATGGCCGCGCCGATCCCGTGGGGGTTGTTGACGCCTGTTACGATGGCCACCCTGCCGGAAAGTCCTGTATCGACCACGATATTCACCAATGGCACGCATGGTCTCACATTATGCATGAACGCACTGGGGCCACATTCCGCCATTCCCGCGTCCGGAA